>CAIQSZ010000168.1 GCA_903874575.1 uncultured Elusimicrobia bacterium | reverse complement strand
GTTCGGGCAGCATGATGAACGCGTTCTCGACCAGGACGGCGGGCACCGCGCTCAGGCGCGCGACCAGCAGGTTGTCCCACTCCAGGCCTCCGTCCGGGAGCGGGACCTTGGCCGCGTAGGCCGCGCGAATCGCGCGGCCCAACGCCAGGCTGTGCGGGTGATAGTAGTAGACGCTGAAGCCGCGCGGGCCGGCGTAGGGATCGGTCCCATCGGGCAGGGCGTTGTTATGAAGGCTTATGAAGACATCGGCTCCGCGGTCCACGGCCTGCTTGACGCGGTCGGTGAGGGAGACCTCGTCGGTGGTCGTCGCGCGCGTGAGCAGGAGCGTCGCGCCCTCGCGCTTAAGTCGCTCCGCGGCGTCCTGCGCGATCGCGAAGTTCGCGTCCATCTCCGCGGTGCCCAACGGGCCCGAGGCGCCGCGCGCCGACGGCATATGACCGGGGTCCAGCATGATCCGCACGCCTTCGAGCGGGCGCCGTCGCGAGATCTTCGGCGGGCGGCGCAGGTCCAGCCTCAGGCCCGTGCCGTTGTCGTAGCGCGCGTTCCAGCCCCAGAGCCGGCGGCCGGGCTTCAGGCGCACGGTGAAGAGCACGACCCCGGTCGACTCCTGGCGCCAGCGCACGAAATCCACGAAGTCGGAGCCGCCCTCGAAGGCGACCTTGTTGGTGTGCCCGACCGCGGAGTGCACGCGCACCGAGACCGAATCGAGCTGGTCGCCCTCGACGACCTCGAAGGGCGCGCGCTCCGAGAGGGCGAACCGGATCGTCGCGCCGGCGTCCGTCTCGGTGACGCCCACGTTGCCGGTCTCGACGCGCGGAGGCGCGCAGGCGGTGGACAACTCCACGTCTTTGGCGGCGATCCAGCCGGTCAGGGACGGGGAGAGTTCCACGCGCAGGCTGTCGCCGTCGCGGCCGGTCGCGAGCATGCGCGTGCCGGGAGGCGGGAAGATCAGGAAGCCGTCGGCGGGGCCGGTCTTCACGTTCGAGAAGCCCGCGGAGTTGGATTTGACCGTCGCCACCGCCGGCGCCTTGGCCGAGGCGGAGACCCGAGCGGCCCCTTTCGCGCGCTTGGCCGACCAGCCGGAGCCGATCTGATACTCGATCGTCGCCGGTCCGAACTCCTCGCCGGGCGCGACCAGCATCGCGGCCTCGTAGAGCCCGAGCTTCGCGTTGACCTCCCGCATCGCACGCCACGGGCCGTCCCCGACGCGCATCCGCGCGGGCTGGCCGCGCGAGGCTTTCATGCGGGCGGTCCAGCGGTCGCCGGCGCGCAGTTCCAGATCGCCCTTCGGCGTCAGGGAGGCGGCGTCGATTTCGAGGGCGCCGTCCGGGATCGGGACCGCGGGCGAAGGCACGAGGATGCGGCGTTCGGCGACCGCCGTCCCCGAGGAAAGGGCCAGCTCGCCGCGGAAGGTGAAGGTCCCGGCCGAGATCGGCAGCCAGGCGATGAAGCCCCCGTCCGCGTGGACCGTCACCGTCTGGCCGTTGATGACGAACAAGGCGCGAGGGTCGGCCACGCTGCCGTAGACGAACTCATTGTCCGCCGACAGAATCATGCCCTCGGGCGGCCAGGCGAAGGTGATGGGCTCCGTGGAGACGCGCGGCGGATGCAGGGGGACGACGGGCGCCGGCGGCGCCTCGACGGCCCGCGCTCTTTTTCGCGCCTTCGGCGCGGCCGCGGCGGAGGCGGCCAGCGCGGCGCACAGCAGAACCGCGGCCCAAGCTCTCATGCTTTGGATTCTACTACATGTGCGCGACGGGTCTTGTGCGCGGCGAATGCGCTATGATGAACCCATGCACCCCTGGCATGACGTGGATCCCGGCGCCGACGCGCCGCGCGACGTGACGGCCGTCATCGAGGTCCCCAAGGGCTCGAAGACGAAGTACGAGCTGGACAAGAAGAACGGCATGATCAAGGTCGACCGGATCCTGTTTAGCTCCGCGCACTATCCCGCGAACTACGGCTTCATCCCCCGGACCTACTGCGACGATCACGATCCCCTGGACGTGCTCGTGCTGGGGCAGGAGTCGGTGGTGCCGCTGACGCTGATGCATGCCAAGCCGATCGGCGTCATGAAGATGCTGGACCAGGGGGAGGCGGACGATAAGATCATCGCCGTCCACGCCAACGACCCCGAGTTCTCGTTTTACGACTCGATCGACCAGCTGCCGCCGCACCGCATGATCGAAATCCAGTCGTTCTTCGAGGACTATAAGAAGCTGGAGGAGAAGGTCGTCGTGGTGGAGCGCTTCCTGGGCCGCGACGACGCGCACCGCGTGATCGCGGCCGCGCTGGCGCTGTACCGCGCGCGCGAGGCGGAGTTGCGCGCCGGCCTGAGGTGAGGGCGGCCGGCGCCCGCATGGGAAAGCTCCTACCGTTTCGAGGGCGGGCGCGTCTCAACGCTTCCATCCGCGCCCATCTCGACGGCGTCCTCGACGACTTCCCGGGTTATATCGAGAATCGACCGCCGTCTCAAGGTGTCCTCGAGCCGCAAGGCGCGGTGGTGCCTAAGGACTTCGGCTCTCAAGGCCCAGTCCGGCGGTAATTTCCGCATTACCTCGTCTACATGATGAAGCAGCAGCTCGTCTATGGAAGATCCCATGTGAAGAGTCAGAGCCTGCGCCGCCGCGAACATGCTGCTTTCCAGCCCCTTCAAAGAATAGACCAAGCCCTCGTACAGCGCGGCGTGGGCCTCCAATTCCAAAGCCTCGCGCAAGTCCGGACTCGTCTCGGAGTAAATTCGACCGAGGAGTTCCCGGATTTCAGGACGATCCTCCCGCGCGATAAGCGCCGCGAGCAAATTTCCGATGTTCTTCGCATTCCAATCCACTTTGGTCAAGACGAACGGTCTTCCTAGAACTACCGCGGCGCTCTTGGCGAGATCCCCTGCTATCACGGGTGGCGGATAGGAGTAAGCCATCAGGCCCACAAAGACGGGATGGGGAAAGCCTGAGGTCCTTAGGATATAGATTTTCCCCGCCTCCGCGTCGGAGGGGAGAGGAATCTCGTGGGGACCTATGATCTCAATTCGATCGCGCAAAGCCCTATCGGGGATGAGTTCCTTCGAGAACGAAAAAGGAGAGATCAGGCAGTAACTTTTTCCTGACGCCGCCAAGCCTTTTAAGTACGTCATGTATTGGGATTGCGAGTCGTAGCGCATTCTGACGTAGGCAAGACCGGGTTCGCTTCCGGAAAAAAGGACGCCGTTCAATAGTCCCCGGATTACAACACGGTCCCGCTCATTCCGGATCGACGGCAACCGATCAACGATGAAATTCTTGATCTCCAGGCGGGACCTGCCGCGCAGATCCCAGGCGACGTAGTCCGAGTACAGCCCGGATTCGTCTTCGGCCAGACCGGCGGGCAGCAATCTGAACGTCCGGTCGCCGATTTTCAGGGAGCCGAAGGGGTGGAGGGACTCCGGATCCTCCGTGTTGCCGAGGACCGTCTGTACTATCACCACCGTCTTGGGACCGATCGGAACGCGGTGCAGATTTTCCGGAAACCGGAACGTGCCGTTGGGACTGGATAACGCAAGATAAAGGTCGGCCGTAGGAAACGCTTTCGGCAACGAGTCCACCGTGTGGAATAAGACCTTTCCGCCGAAATCCGTTTGGCCGGGGGATATGGATTTGTTTGAAAGTCCGCTAAGGATACGTTGCGCATTCTCGTCGATGATGAAGGTTATGCGAATCGAAGGTCCATGGACTCCCGCGCGCTCGGCCTTCTTCAACAGGTTCATGGCCACGAGGTAGCCGGCCGAGACATCGCCCCAACCGCCTCGGCTGCCGCGGACATCGATCACGAT
>CAIQSZ010000167.1 GCA_903874575.1 uncultured Elusimicrobia bacterium | reverse complement strand
GGCGAAGAACTCCTGGGTCTTCTGCTTTTGCTGGGCCTCGAACGACTTCACCATCGTGCCGCGCAACTTATCGAAGTCCGCGACGGCCGACGCGTGGTCTTTCGGGTCCAAAGTCTCCAACGTCGAGAACAAATCGACGGTCTGGCGCGCGGTGCGCAGCTCGAAGAGCTTGCGGGCGTCGCGCACCTTGCCCCAGAACTCCTCCCACAGAAGGGCCTCGTGAGAAGAGAACTCAAGACGCGCCGCATGGGCATCCTGGAGCTTCTTCGTGCGCTGCGCCAGGTACGCTTCGATGCGTTTTTTCCCGTCGACCGCCATGGGTTTCTCGTCTCCCGGCGCCGGATCGGAGACGGCCGCGGCGGAAGCGTTTTTCTTCGCGGCGGCGGGAGCGGCCGTCGCGAAGACGACCGGCAGGCAAAGAATGACGGGGAAAAAGTTCATGTTGATTCCTCGCAGGATGCGGGCAGTGTAAGCCGGCGCGCGCCGGCTGTCAAGACCGCCGGGGCCGGCCCGATCCCGACTGCGAAATTCTATAATCATCCGATGGCCCGAGCGCTCTTATTCTTCATCCTTGTCGTCGCCGCCTCGCCGCGCGCGGGAGCGCAAAACATGGACGACGTCACCGTCGCGCGCGAGGACTGGAAGGTCCTCGGATGGAACGACGCGTGCGGCGTGGCCGTCTCCATCCTGTCGTACCCCAAGCTGGGCGAGGCCATCGCATCGGAACCGATCTCGACGCGCGTCGGCGCGATGAGCATCGCCCCGGCGACGGAAAAATCCGTGAGGCGCTGGACGCTCGAGGCGGACGGCGCGCGAAGCTGGGACGAGCGCGCGTATCAGAAGGCCTTGAGGGACCTCAGGAGAGGCGGATTCGCCCGCAAGGGCTACCCGGAGGTCATCCAAGACGGGCCCATCGGCGATCAGCCCCTCCTCGCCGGGACCATCCTATCGACGGGGACTCTGAAGCCTCGACTGGCCGGCGGCTGGCCGGACGCGCAATGGCGTTGGGCCGGAGGCGACTATAACCCGCTGGCGACCTGCGCCCTGCTCGCCTACGAGAACCGCGAAAACCCCAGGCACTACCGCTTCCTGCTGGTCCGCGTCTATGAGCCGCGCGTGCGCCAGGACCGGGCGTATGCGCATGCGACGAACGCGCGCCTGTTGTTCAACATGGGGAACCTCGATGAGGCGTTTCCGGAGGCCGAGACCGCCGCTCTGTTGGCGCCGGAACTGCCGATCGCGCGCTATGAACACGCGGCCATGCTGGCGTTGACCGGCCGTCAGAACGAGGCGGTGCGCGAGTTGGCGGAGGCGGTCAAACTGGACCGCCGCTATGGAGAAAAAGCGCGCGACGACCTGGACTTCCGCGACGTCCGGCGCCGCGACGACTTCGTCGAGATCACCCGGCATTAATGTAGGCTTTATCGCATGAAACACAGGAACGGAGCCCATCCCGATTACCTCGAACTTATCCTGACCTCGCGGGTTTACGACGTGGCCGTCGAAACTCCCTTGGAAAAAGCCCCGCTCCTGTCTCGCCGCCTTAAAAACCGCGTGTGGCTGAAGCGCGAGGATCTGCAGTCCGTCTTTTCCTTCAAGCTGCGCGGCGCCTACAATAAGATGGCCAAGCTCTCCGCGGCGCAGCTCAAGAAGGGCGTAATCGCCGCCTCCGCCGGAAACCACGCCCAAGGCGTCGCGCTGGCCGCCCAGAAACTGGGATGCCGGGCCACGCTCGTCATGCCGGTGACCACGCCGCAGATCAAGATCGACGCCGTCAAACGGCGCGGCGCCGCCGTCTTACTGCATGGGGACACCTACGACGACGCCAAGACCGAAGCCGTCCGCCTCGGGCGCGCGCGGCGTTTCGAATTCATCCATCCCTACGACGACGCGGACGTGATCGCGGGGCAGGGCACGATCGGCATGGAAATCCTGCGTCAGCATCCGCAGGCCCCGGACGCCATTTTCGTGGCCGTGGGCGGCGGCGGTCTGATCGCGGGCATCGCCGCCTACGTTAAGAGACTCTATCCGAAAACCAAGATCATCGGCGTGCAGCCCGCGGATTCCGACGCCATGCGCCGATCCTTGGCGGCGGGAAGGCGCGTGCGTCTCGAGACCGTGGGCCTTTTCGCCGACGGCGTCGCCGTCAAGGAAGTGGGCGAAGAGACGTTCCGCCTCTGCCGCGCGCTCGTGGATGAAATTCTGATCGTGGACACGGACGCGATCTGCGCCGCGATCAAGGACGTTTTCGAGGAGACCCGTTCGATCCTGGAACCGGCGGGCGCGCTCTCCGTCGCCGGCATGAAAGCGTACGTGGAACGCACCGGAGCGCGGGATCGGGCCCTGGTGGCGGTCGCCTGCGGGGCGAACATGAATTTCGACCGGCTGAGGTTCATCGCCGAACGGGCGGAAGTGGGCGAACACCGCGAGGTCATTTTCGCCGTAACCATTCCCGAAAAGCCGGGGAGCTTCAAGGCTTTTTGCCGTCTGCTCGGGGCGCGCAGCATCACGGAATTCAACTACCGCTACGCGGGCGCCGACGAGGCGCACGTCTTCGCCGGGGTCCGCGTGGACGATAAAAAGGCGGCCGAACATTTGGCGGAGCGCTTCACGCGCGAAGGCTTGGAAGCGTTGGACCTGACCCGAGACGAGATGGCGAAGCTGCATTTGCGGCACATGGTGGGCGGACGGGCGCCGCAGATCTCGGACGAATTGCTTTATCGCTTCGAGTTTCCGGAACGCCCCGGCGCGCTCATGAAATTCCTCGAACAGTTGGGCGCGAATTGGAATATCACTTTGTTCCACTACCGCAACGCGGGCGCGGACTACGCGAAAGTCCTGGCGGGCCTCCAAGTGCCTCCCCGGGAGCTCCCGGAGTTCCGGCGTTTCCTGGACCGACTGGGCTACCCTTGGGTGGATGAAACGCGCAATCCGGCTTACCGGCTGTTCCTCTGAGATAATGAGCCACGGACAAAGAAACTACGCCGATCGCGGACGAGAGGATGAACTGCGCGAATTGTTGCACCGGCGAGTGTTCGTCCTGGACGGCGGCATGGGCACGATGTTGCAGGCCCGAAAACTGACCGCGGCGGACTTCGGCGGCCCGGAGCTAGAGGGCTGCAACGAGAATCTGATTCTGACCCGCCCCGACGTGATCCGGGACGTGCACGAGGCCTACTTCCGCGCCGGCGCCGACGCGGTGGAATCAAACACCTTCGGCGCGGTGCGCCACGTCCTGGCCGAGTACGGCCTGCAGGACAAGGCCCGCGAGATCGCCCGCCGCGGCTGCGAGGTCGCGCGCGAAGCCGCGGGAAAATACTCCGCCGCGGGTCGCCCGCGCTTCGTCGCGGGCGCGCTGGGTCCGGGGACGAAGACCATCTCGATTACGGGCGGCATTACTTTCGACGAAGTCCAGGAAAACTACGCCGAGGCGACGGAAGGACTCCTCGAAGGAGGCGCCGACCTGGTCCTGCTCGAGACTCAGCAGGACACCATCAACGTCAAGGCGTCGATGGCCGGCGTCCACGAGGCGTTCCGCCGCCACGGCCGCTCCATCCCCGTGATCCTGTCGGTCTCCATCGAAAGCATGGGGACCATGCTGGGCGGGCAGGACGTCTCCGCGCTGGCCGACGCGGTCGCGCACTTCGACCTCCTCGCGCTGGGGATGAACTGCGCGACTGGACCCGACTTCATGACCGACCACCTGCGCACGCTCTCCGGGCTGACGCGCGCGTTCACCATCTGCTACCCGAACGCCGGCCTGCCGGACGAGAACGGCGACTACAATGAAAGCCCCGAGTCGCTGGCCAGGAAGATCGCGCGTTTCGCCGACGAAGGCTGGGTCAACGTCGTCGGCGGCTGCTGCGGCACCACGCCCGCGCATATCACGCTCATCGCCGAGGCCGTCGCGGGCAAACCGCCGCGCAAGCCGCACAGGACGCGGCGCGCCGCCGTCTCCGGCATGGAGTCGCTCTCGCTGGACGAGGACCGCCGGCCCCTGCTGGTGGGCGAGCGCACGAACGTCATAGGATCGCGCAAGTTCAAGGAATTGGTCGTCTCCGGCGAAATGGAAGCCGCCTCCGAAATCGCGCGCCACCAGGTGCGCGCGGGCGCGCACATCGTGGACCTGTGCCTGGCCAACCCCGACCGCGACGAGAAGGCGGACATGATCGCCTTCGTCGAGAAAGTCGCGCGCAAGGTCAAGGTGCCGTTCATGATCGATTCGACGGACGCGGAGGTGATGGAGGAGGCGCTCAAGCGCACGCCGGGCAAATGCGTCCTCAACTCCGTGAACCTGGAGGACGGAGAGGAACGCTTCCAAGCCGTCGTGCCGCTCGTGCACAAGTACGGCGCGGCCCTGGTCGTCGGCACGATCGACGAGGATAAGGTCATGGGCATGGCGCTGACGCGCGAACGCAAGCTCGCGGTCGCGCGGCGCTCGTCCGATCTCCTCTGCGGCAAGTACGGCCTCGCGCCCGAGGACCTGATCTTCGACCCGCTGGTCTTCCCGGCGGGAACGGGCGACAAGAACTACTGGGGCTCGGCCGTCGAGACCATCGAAGGCATCCGCCTCATCAAGGACGCTCTGCCGCGCAGCCGCACCGTGCTGGGCATCTCGAACGTCTCCTTCGGCCTGCCTCCCGCCGGGCGCGAGGTATTGAACTCCGTATTCTTGCATCACTGCGTCCAGGCGGGCCTGGACATGGCCATCGTGAACGCGGAAAAGCTGGCGCGCTACTCGCGGATTCCCGACGAGGAGAAGAAGCTCTCGTGGGACCTCCTGGCGTGGAAAGGCCCCGGCGACCCCGCGCACCCCGCGGGCTTCGACGCGGTGGCCGCGTTCTCCGCGCACTTCCGCGCGGCCAAAGCCGTCGAGAGGGATCCGTCGCAGCGCCTGAACACGCCCATCGACGAGCGCGTGGCCAAGAACGTGCTGGAAGGATCCATGGAAGGCTTGGCCGCCGACCTCGAAGAGCTGCTCAAGACGCGCAGGCCCCTTGAGATCATCAACGGGCCGCTGATGAGGGGCATGGACGAAGTAGGCCGCCTGTTCGGCGCAAATCAAATGATCGTCGCCGAGGTGCTGCAGTCGGCCGAGGTGATGAAGGCCGCCGTCGCGCGGCTGGAGCCTCACATGACGGCCGGCGACCAGTCCTCGCGCGCGACCATCCTGCTGGCGACGGTCAAGGGCGACGTGCACGACATCGGCAAGAATCTGGTGCACATCATTCTCAAGAACAACGGCTACAAGGTCGTCGATCTGGGCATCAAGATCGCGCCCGAGCAACTCCTCCAAGCCGTGAAGACGCACGGCCCGGACGCGATCGGCCTGTCGGGGCTGCTGGTCAAGTCCGCGCAGATGATGGTCGTCGCCGCCGAGGATCTGACCGCGGCCGGCGTCCGCCTGCCGGTGCTGGTCGGGGGCGCGGCGCTCTCCCCCCGCTTCACCGCCAAGCGGATCGCGCGCGCCTACGACGGCCCCGTGTTCTACGCGAAAGACGCGATGACCGGGCTGTCCCTGGTCAACGATTACTTCGGGGAGAAGCGCGAGGCCCTGCTCGCCAAGAACCGCGAAATCCAGGAATACCTGCGCGCCGAGCCCGCGGCGCCCGCTTCGATGGGCGCGCCCGCGGAGGAACCGCCGCGCCGCGCCGTCGTCCACGATGAGACGTCCCCGGCTCCGCCCGATCTGCGCCTGCACGAGCTCGCCGACTTCGACGTCGCCCGCATCTTCGAGTACATCAACCCGATCATGCTGTACGGCAAGCATCTCGGCCTGCGCGGAAATCTCGAGCAGCTGCTGAAGGACCGGAACCCGAAAGCCGTCGAGCTGACCAAGCGCGTGAGCGCGCTCCAGGACGAAATACTCGAAAAGAAGCTCATCACCGCGAAGGCGGTCTACAAGTTCTTCGCCGCCGACTCCGACGGCGATCGCCTGAGCGTCTACGAGTCGCCGAAAGCCTCGACCCCGCTGGCGGTTTTCGACTTCCCCCGCCAGCCCCATGCGGAACGCCTGTGCTTGGCGGACTTCGTGCGGCCGAAGGGCGGCGAGCGCGACTTCGTGGGCATGTTCGTGGTCACCTGCGGCTCGGGCGTCAGGGAACTCTCCGACGCGTACCGAGACGCCGGCGAGTACCTGCGCTCTCACGCCCTTCAGGCGGTCGCCGTCGAGTCCGCCGAGGGCTTCGCCGAACTTCTCCACGACCGGCTGCGCCGGATGTGGGGCATCGCGGATCCGGAGGGGACGACCGTGCGCCAGAAGTTCCAGGCGCGCTATCGCGGCCTGCGCGTCAGCTTCGGCTATCCCGCGTGCCCGAACCTCGAGGACCAGACGAAGCTGTTCGAGCTCCTACGTCCGGAGACCATCGGGGTGAAGTTGACGGAGGGCTTCATGATGGAGCCCGAGGCCAGCGTCTCCGCCCTCGTATTCCATCATCCGCAGGCGCATTATTTCTCCGTTGGGGAACCCGCCGCGTGAGTCTTGCGGCGCTCGCGGCGCTCCTGGCCGCCTCCGCCGCGGCCGAAACGCCGGAAGCCGTCGTCGCCCGGGCGGTCGCGCGCGTCGACGCTCTCGTCGCCCAGGAAACTAGCAAGGACGCTCGCGACATCGAGGCGCTCGACCGCCGCGCCGGAGCCCAGTTCGAAACCCTGTCTCCGCTGGGCTGGCGCGCCGCCGCGCCCCTGGGCGCCGCCGCGCGCGACCAGAAACGTCCGCCGAAGACGCGATTATTCGCCGTCATATTCCTGGGCAAGCTGCACGATCCCGCCGCGTTCGCGCCGCTGTCGGACGTCCTGCTCGACGCGGAACAAGACGTCGATCTGCGCGCGGCCGCCGCGCAGGCGTTGGCCGCATTGGACGTCCCGGCCGCCGCCGCGCGCGGAACCTACTGCGCCGTCGCGGCCCAGTCCGAACTCCCGCGCGCCGTCCTCGACGAAGCTTTGATCTCCCTCGCCCGGCTCGGATGCGACGACGGCGCCTCGCTGGAGAGGATCGCGCGAGCGTTCGGTCCGCGCCCGTCGGGCCGAGACTTGGATGCCGTCCTAAGAGCGGCCTCCGCCCTTGGACGCTCGCGCGGAGCGGCGTCCCTGCGCTCGATCCTGGCTTTGATCGGCTATTTCCCGGCCGGCGGCGAACCCCGCGCGGCCGCCATCGCCGCGCTGGCCCGCCGCCGCGACGACCTCATCGGCGCGCCCGCGGCCGAAGCCTTGGCCTGCGCGCGCGAGGCTTCGCGCTCCGAGAGCGGCTCTCCCGCCTCCATGCTCCGCGTCGTCGAACTCCTCGACGCGCTCGATCCGACCGACGACGCCCTCCTGCCGATGACGGCGAACGCGGACGCGGAGGTCCTGGCCGCCGCGGCGGAGGCGCTGGCCCGCCGTAAGGCCGTGAAAGCCTTGCCGGCGCTGGAAGCCGCCGTCGCCGGCGCGCTCAACGACCCGCGCTTCGCGCCCAAGCCCGGACGCCCGGACCCCTCCCTCCTTCTCTCCCGGCTCGAGACCGCGACGCAGGCCCTCCGTCTCGCTCGCGGCAAAGAACGCTGAGCCGGCGCGGACCGAATCGCCTAGGGCGCCGATTTTCCGAAAACGTCCCCCGTCATCGGGCGAACCTGCAGTATATAGAGCCTGTCGCCGACGAAACCGAACTCGATATCGAGCGCGTAGCCGAAGTGTCGCTCAAGCGCGCGCGAGACCCTATTCAACTTCGCAAGCTGGACAGGCGTCATCGAGCGCCGGCGACGGCGCTCGGGTGGGACCCTGCGCTCTTGCGTGCCGCGGCTTTCCCGGCCGCGCACGATCTCGAATTTTTTATCCGAGATAATCGGCGGCAGAATCTCGCGGCTGGAAAGTTTGCTCACGACGAACTGATCGGGCGAAATTTGGCCTGAAACCACGCCTTCGCCGAGACCGAATGCGGCGTCGACCACGAGACGGCTCGAGTCTCCCGAGACGGGGTCGGCCGTGAAGGCGACCCCGGACACGTCGCAGTCGATCATCGTCTGGACGACGACGGCTTGGGCCAGATTTTCCGTCGGAAGGCCTCGCGTCCGACGGTAGCTCAGGGAGCGAACGTTCCACAGCGACGCCCATACTTCCTTAACGTGAGCCAGAAGTTCCTCGGGCGGCACGTACAAGTCGGTATCACCCGCGCCCGCGAACGCGGCCTGGGCGCCGTCTTCATCCGTGCCGGAGGTGCGCACCCCGAAAGAATTCACCCCTTCCAAACCATACGCCGCCAGCGCGGCGATGATTATCTTCCCGACGCCGCTCCCAGCGCTCAGCGGCGCATTGAGGATGAGTTCCCGCGCGCGCGCCGCGCGCGCGGCGGGAGGCAAGTCGTGATCGCGCTCAAGCGCCGCGAGTTCGCCCTCGATTCCCGCCTCTCTCAAGAAAGCTCGATAGGCATCCGTCGTCAAAGCGAATCCGGGAGGGACCTCGCCGCCCGCGCCTGCGACGATCCTCCATATCTCGCCAAGAGTGGACCCCTTTCCGCCCGCGCGCGCCACGTCCGCACTGTAAATATCCCTAAGCAAAAGAGTTAACGGGGGTTCAGCTCGCATGGCGGCCTCGCGTCTTTCCTCTAGAGAAAGAATCTGTTCTTCCCAGTGGGACAAGCTCTTTAGTTCCACGCCGAGACGCTTCGCCCTCGCGACCGCTGATTTTATCTGAGGCAGATTATCGATCGTCACATCCGGGAACCTGCGCTCGATTGATTTAAGGTCCACGGCGTCCCGTGAGCGTAACCGAGCGGTGCGCGCCGCGGACTCGGTGGAAAGCGCATCGGAGACCGCTGTCATAGATGGCAGAGACGGCCTTGGAAACCGCAAAGCCCCGGCGACCTCTCTTAGACGCGAGACACGCTCTACGCCCCGGCGTCGGGAACGCGCCACGCCCTCCATAGTGTTTTCCTGCCGGATGGAGGCCCGTATTTCCTCCAGCATGCTGAACACCCCGCGCTTAGCATCGAGAAATACGTCTGCCGCCACTTCCTCCACCTGTACGTTAGACGGGCCCAACGCCGCCAACGCATCGTAGAGAACCGCTAGATTCTCCACCTCTACGGAGCGCTCGAGACAACGCGTTATCATCCCTTGAAGAACTTCCCTCACGAGCGCGGCCCACTGATCTTGATACAGCGTAGAGCCACGGAATCTCCCGCGGGCCCAATCCGCAAGCGGCCAAGCGTCTCTCCCCTGATCAAAGCGCCTAAGCGCAAGATCGACTTCAAGAAGTACGGGGGCTATTCGATCGGACAGGACATCGACGACGCCGGTCGCGGGATCAAGGCGCACAATAGCGCCCTCGGGAAGAGGCACCGGCGCTGAAGGC
>CAIQSZ010000166.1 GCA_903874575.1 uncultured Elusimicrobia bacterium | reverse complement strand
GCGCTGGGCGAGTTGCTTCTGCTCAGCCTCGATCTGTTTGCGAGCGGTATTGTCGGTGCCGATCAGCAGATAGCCGATGATGGCATCCTGCGCATCCCGCAGCGCCGTGACAGATACGACCGCCGGGAAGCGGCTGCCGTCCTTCCGGATGTAGGTCAATTCGTAGATATCCTCGATGCCGCGCGAAGCCTTAAAAACCAGCGCTTCGAAGCCCGGCTTGATCGCAGTTCCCAGTTCCAGGCTCAACGCTTCGGCGCGGGCGATCACTTCCTGCGGATCGGATATATCGGCCGGGGTGATCTTATTGCGAACGTCGGCGGCCGCGTAGCCCAGCATGCGTTCGACGCCGACGTTGAAGATTTGGATGACGCCCTTCTCGTCGGTGGCGATGCTTGAAAAATTTGCGCTCTTAAGGATCGCGTTCTGCAGGGCGCCGGTCTTAAGCAGGGCCGCCTGACGCCGGGCCTCGCTCGTGACCCGCGTTCCGCCCGGCAGATCATGGGCGCCGGAACGTCGGATTTTCTTGGGCACGATGGACCTCCGCCGGCGCCTGCGCTTCGGACGCTCGGGGCGCTTGGCGTATAAGCGACTATACCCGCGCCCGCGGATCAGGGCAATGCGGAGTTATACGCAGTCGGGATCGGACTAGCGGCGGCTCTCGGAGGAGGGAGCGCGGCTCAGCGTCAGGGTGTTGGCGGCCTCGCCTTCGGCGAAGCGAAGCTCGAGGCGGGCCACGACTCCGTCCTCGATGCGCACGAAGCGCTCGCGCGGCTGTTGGGAGTCGTCCAAACGCGTCCACTCGCCCACGCCGGGAAGGACCCAGTGCTCCAGGCGGATCGGCTGATTGCCGGGCGGGAGCTTCAGCTTCAGCGTGCGCTCCTCGGCCCTGCGGCCGACCTCGGTCCTGCCGGCCTCCTTGCCGTCCACGAAGACCTTCGTGTAGGAGGTGGCGTCGTCGTCTGGATTGGGGACGGTCTCGGCGACGACCAATATGAAGTTGGGGTCCTTCACCTCGGACGGAACCTCGCGACGCGAGCGTCCGGACGGCGCGGTCGACGCGCATCCGGCGAGGAACGCCGTGCAAACCAACGCAAGGACCGCGAGCCTCACTTCATCCTCACGCGGAACGCGTACTTGTCGCGCACGTTGTTCTGCGCCGGGTCGGCGGGACGCAGACGGACGTCGTAGGTGCCGCGGTCGAGTTCGCGGGAAAGCGTCACGGGGTCGCCCGGTTTGACGGCGGCGGCCGAGGCCAACTCCCTGTATTCCTGGTCGAACAAAGTCATCGCCGGGGCGACGTTGACGACGCCGGTCGACTCCAGTTCGACGACGCCCTTTTGGTAAACATTGAACTCATACCAGTCCTGGTCGCCCTTCGGCGCGAAATAGCCGTCCACGGACTCGCCGATCTTAAGCGCCTGGACGGTGCCGGTGGAATCGTTGGGCTCCCACTCCAGTCCGGGCTGCCACGCGATGAGCTTCCGGCTCAGCGTGTACGGACTGCGGCCGTCGAATTTCTTGCCGGTCTTCTCGCTCACCACCAGATAGTAGTCGCCCTTCGTCACGCCCCAGCCGGTCATGACCTGAGGCTGTTCCTTGCCGGCGTTGTCGACGATGGACAGGTCGTTGCCGAACGAGTCCTTGAGCGACAGCACCAACTCCATGCCCGGCACCCCGGTCACGTCCGCGCGCAGGATGAACTTCGATTCGGTGCCGACGGCGACTTTGTACCAGTCCGAGTCGCCCGCGGGCGCGATGGCGCCTTGAATGGCGTCCAATTCGAAGGGCGTGGCGTCGGAGCGCTGGTTATTGGGCTCGAATTCGGTTCTCCCCTGATAGGGCAGCAGCTCGGTCATCAGGTCGAACGGATCGTCGGAGTTCCCCGCGTTGTCGTACTTCGAGCGCAGGCGCAGGAGGTACTTCGCCGGGCCGCGCACGCCGAAGTTGCGCAGGCTCTCGCCCTCGCCGATGCCGCCCTGATCGACGGTCGTCAGCTTGTAGCCGTTGATGTCGTAGACCTCAAGGATAGGATCGACCTTGCGGACCTCGCCGACGTCCACGTTGAGCAGGAACAGCCCTTGCTTGTTCACGTCCACGGAGAACCAGTGGTCGACGCCCCGCGCCTGAGCGTCATCGGCGAGGAGATTGCGCGTCGGCCAATACCAGCCGCGGACGATACCCCCGGGCTCGATGGGCTGGGCGGTCGGGGCCGAGTAGTTCGGCTGAAGCTCGCGCCCCTTCGCCGCATCGAACTTCGTGACCAGCCGGTACTCCTGCGACGGGTTGTCCGCGGTCGGGTTCTTGTTGGAGACCGTCAGGTAGTACGCCCCCGGCGACACCCCCAGGGACGTCAGTTGTTCGTCGCCGCCCGTCGTGGTCTCGTCGACGCGCACTAACTCGCGCCGGTCCTTGTCGTACGCCGACAGCACGAAATCGATGTCCCGAATCCCTCCCAACTTGACCGACAGCACCCCCTCGCCCGCCGCGTCTATCCGCCACCAGTGGGGCTCCTTGGCGTTCTTCATCGTCCCCACGCCCGTCCCGCCGGCCTTCAACGGCGTCGCCTGCTGATAAGAATAATTCGGTTCGACCTCGCGCGCAGGACCGCACGCCCCAACCAGGAAGAGGGTCAGGCTTGCAGTTATTGCAGTTATCCGGGTCCAGGGAACCATATGGGAGTTTAGATCGTAGGAACTGAGGCGAATTTTACGATATGCCTCGACTCCCAAGAATACATTATCCCGGCGCCATATATCATGCAATGGCCCGGGGCGTAGACGGAAGGACGATATTCAATGATGAT
>CAIQSZ010000165.1 GCA_903874575.1 uncultured Elusimicrobia bacterium | reverse complement strand
GTCCAGGCGCGATGAAGCGGCTCGTCGGCGCGCCCGGCTCCGGGGCGCGCGCCCTCCTCGCGCGCCGCCTCCTGTCCGGCGCCGCGCCCGCGGGCGTCGAGGTTCCGAAGGGCCCGCTGGTCCTGGTGCTGCCCGACGCCGATTCCGTGGAGGACGCGGCCGACGCGTTCAAGGCGCTGTCGCCGCTGTTCGGCGCCGACGCGTCGCCCGTCGCCCTGTTCGAGGACGATCCGCGCCAGCGCCTGGCGTCCCTGGAGCTTCTGCGCGGGGGCGCGCGCCTGGCGCTGGCCACTCCCGAGGGCCTGGCCGCTCCGGCGCCCGGCCGGGCGGATTTCTCGGCGCGCACGGTCCGTTTCCGCTCGGGCGACCGCTCCCCGCGCGACTCCGCGTTCGAGGCGCTGGCCGCCGCCGGCTACCAGCGCGTCGATTTCGTGGAGAGCCCGGGCGAGTTCGCGGTGCGCGGCGCGGTGCTGGATTTCCACGCGCTGGAGCCCGCGGTCGCCTACCGCGTGCTGTACGACGAGGACCGCATCGCCTCCATCCGCCCGTTCGATCCCGTCTCGCAGGAGCCCGGCGCGGTCGTCGCGCAGGCCGTGGCGACGCCGGCCGAGGAGCCGGCGCTGGGCGGCCGCGTCGCGGACTGGCTGAACGACGAGTCCTTGTGGCTGGTGCCGGAGGGCCTGGAGCCCGCGGTCCCGCAGGGCGCGCGGGTCCTCGCGCTGGGCGGGCTGGTCGAGACCGGAGACGACCTCGACTTCGGCGCGCGGCCCGTCGGCTCGTTCGGAGGCGACGCGAAGAACGCCTGGGCGTCCATGAAGGCCGACGCCCAAGCCGGCCGCCGGCTGCTCCTCTTCAGCCTCAATCACGGCGAGGACGCGCGCCTGCAGGAGCTCCTGGCCGAGGAACTGCCGCCGGGAGCGGTGCAGTTCCTGATCGGGCCCCTGCGCGAGGGCTTCCGCCTGGACGCGGAAGGCCTGGTCGTGCACGCGACCTCGCAGATCTTCGAGCGCGACTGGCGCGGCGTCGGCCGCTGGAAGCGCTTCGCCGCCAAGGGCGCGCAGACTTTGCGGTGGCGCGAGCTCAAGAACGGCGACTACGTGGTGCATCAGGAGCACGGCGTCGCGCGCTACGCGGGCATGGAGCCCGTCTCGGTGCCCGGGCACGGCGCGCAGGACTGCGTGAAGCTGGAGTACCGCGGCTCCGACCGCCTGTACGTCCCGCTGACCGAGTTCGACCGCATCCAGAAGTACTCCGGCGTCGAGGGCAAGCGCCCGCGCCTGTCCAGCCTGGACACCCGCACCTGGGAGGAGGTCAAGCGCCAGGTGGCCGAGGGCGTGCGCGAGCTGGCCGAGGAGCTCCTCAAGCTCCAGGCCAAGCGCGCCGCCTCCTTGGGTCATGAGTTTCCCCCGGAAGGGGAAATGGAGCGCGAGTTCGCGCAGTCCTTCCCGTTCGACCTGACCGAGGACCAGGCGCGCGCCGTCGCCGAGACGCTGGAAGACATGATGACGCCCAAGCCCATGGACCGGCTGGTCGTGGGTGACGTGGGCTTCGGCAAGACCGAGGTCGCCATGCGCGCGGCGTTCAAGTGCGTGATGGGCCTCAAGCAGTGCGTGGTGCTGGCGCCCACGACGGTCCTGGCCGACCAGCACTTCCGCACCTTCTCGCGGCGCATGGCGGGCTTTCCCGTGAAGCTGGCGCTGATGACGCGCTTCCAGTCGAAGGGCGAGCAGGCGAAGACCCTCGAGGAGCTGAAGTCGGGCAAGCTCGACGTGGTCATCGGCACCGTGCGCCTGCTTCAGAAGGACGTGCGCTGCCACGACCTGGGCCTGGTGGTGGTGGACGAGGAGCATCGCTTCGGCGTCGCCGACAAGGAGAAGCTCAAGAAGGTGCGCGTGAACGCCGACATCCTGTCGCTGTCGGCCACGCCCATCCCGCGCTCGCTGCACCAGGCGCTCACCGGCCTGCGCGGGATTTCCCTGATCCAGACCGCGCCCACCGGCCGCCAGCCGATCGTCACGCGCGTCGGGCCCTGGGACGAGCGCGTGGTCTCCACCGCCATCGCCGACGAGCTGGCGCGCGGCGGGCAGGTGTACTACGTCCACAACCGCGTGCGCACCATGAAGGAGGCGCTGGACGCCATCGCGCGCCTGTCGGGCGGCGCGCGCGTGGCGATGGTGCACGGCCAGATGCGCGCGCACGACATCGAGAAGGCCATGTGGGACTTCGCCCAGCGCAAATCCGACGTGCTGGTCGCCTCCACCATCATCGAGTCGGGCCTGGACATTCCCAGCGTGAACACCTTGCTGGTGGAGGACGCGCAGGACTTCGGCCTGGCCCAGCTGTACCAGCTGCGCGGCCGCGTCGGCCGCGAGCGCCAGCGCGCGTTCTGCTACCTGTTCCATCCGCCGGACGCCGAGCTCAAGGACCTGCCCGAGGACACGCGCAAGCGCCTGGACGCGCTCAAGGAGTTCGGCGCG
>CAIQSZ010000164.1 GCA_903874575.1 uncultured Elusimicrobia bacterium | reverse complement strand
GCGAGCGTGGACAGCGCCCGGCCGTAAGAGTTAACATGCCGGGATGAGAGTCGAAAAGGTCAAGCAGTTCAGCGTGTTCATGCCGAATAAACCTGGGGCGCTGAGTCGCCTGGCGTCGCTGTTCCGGGACAAGAACATCGACATCCTAGGCATCGCCTCCGAAGTCAGCAACGAATCGGGCCTGATACGGATCACGCTGGCAAACGACGCCGACGCCTCCGCCATCCTGTCGAAAGCCGGCTTCGCCAGCGTGGAAACCAGCATCCTCTCCGTCGAACTGGACGATCAAGCGGGGCATCTCCTTGAGATCGCCGACGCTCTGGCCGCGGGCAAGATCAACATCACGACGATGTACGGCACCTCGTCGCCCGACGCCAAAACGGCGCGCATTCTGATCGCCGTGGAGAACACCGACCGCGCGCTGACCATCCTCGAAGACCTCGCCCTGGGCCGGAAGGCGGGGAACTGACCAACCGGAGGCGCGACTGCCCATGAAAGCGCTCGTCGTGATCGCCCTCGTCGCCGCTCTCGGATTCGTGGCCTACCAGCAGGGCGTGTTCACGCCGGCCCCGCCCCCGCCGCCCCCGCCCCCGCCCCCGCCCGCCATCCTCAGCGAGCCGGCGCCGGTCATCAGCGAAGAGGAAATGGCGAAGGTGCTGAAGTCGGCGGCGGATACCGACGCGAACGTGCGCTGGGAGGCCGTCGTGTTCCTCGACAAGGTCACGTCGCCCAGAGCCATGCCCATCATGGAGGAGATGCTCCAAAAAGACGTGGAGCCCACGCTGCGCATCAAGATTATCGACCTCCTCGGCACCCGCAGGGGCGACGAAATCCTAAGAGCGCTGCTGGGCTCGCTGAAGGATCAGGAAGCGGACGTGCGCCTGGCGGCCCTGCGCGCGCTCGAAATCATCGGCGACTACTCGGTCGCGGGCGTGATCGCCGGAGGCCCCCTGCACGATCAAGAAGAGAGCGTCCGGCTCCAGGCGATGAAGCTCCTCAACAGCCTTCAAGATAAGAGACAACAGGAAATCGAAGCGGCCCGGCAGCGCTATGAAGCGGAAAAAGCCGCCGCCCTGGCCGCGCAGCAGAAGAAATAATCCATGGTCAAATTCCTCGCCCTCATCGTCGTCCTCGCTGCCGCCGCGTATCTCGCGCGCCAGCGCAAGACCCCGCCGGTTGCGCCGCCGCTGCCGGCGGAGCCGCCGGCGGCTCTGACCCCTAAAGACCCCAATCCGGTCTTCTCGGAGTCCGAGGTCCAGAAGGTCCGACAGTCGATGACCGATTCGGACCCCGGCGTCCGCTTCTCGGCCGTCCAACTCCTATACAACCTGCACGACCCGAAGCTGGGTCCGTTGCTGGAAAAAATGATCGCCGAGGACCCCGACCCCGATATCCGCATCAAGATCGTCGGTATGATGAAGGGCCGCGAGGATCTGATCCGGCTGGGCGGGCTCGTAAAAGGGTTGAGCGACTACGATAAAAACGTCCGCATCGCCTCGCTGGCCGCCTTGGGCGAAATCGGAGACCCGTCGGTCACCATCTGGGTCACCGCGGTGCTCAAGGACGCGGAGCCGGAGGTGCGCATCGCCGCTCTACAGGCGCTCGGACGCTTCCAGGACAAGCGCAAGGAGGAGTTCAGCGCGCTCGCCGAGAAACTCAGGAAGGATTACGAGGAAGCCCTACGCCGCGCCGCCGCGCGTCAGCGCTGACGCGAACTTTTTTTTCGGTTCATCGTAATTGAGTAATCACGGTTCGGAGGAGGCGTCAGCGAACATGGAAACCAGCGGCATCAAGGAACTCAACCGAAAGGTCGGCGAGGAGAGCCTATTCGTCGCCGAACTCAAACGCGAAATCGGGAAAGTCATCGTGGGCCAGGACGAGGTCTTGGACCGCATCCTGGTCGCGCTGATCGCCGGCGGCCACGTCCTGCTCGAGGGCGTGCCGGGCCTGGCGAAGACACTGACCATCAAGACCCTCGCGGCGTGCGTCGACGCCGCGTTCTCCCGCATCCAATTTACCCCGGACCTTCTGCCGGCCGACCTCACGGGAACCCTTATTTTGGACCCGAAGACCGGCGACTTCAGGCCGCGCAAAGGGCCCGTGTTCGCCAACCTCGTGCTGGCCGACGAGATCAATCGCGCTCCCGCGAAGGTGCAGAGCGCGCTGCTCGAGGCCATGCAGGAGCGCCACGTCACCATCGGCGCGGAAACCCACCCCCTGCCCGAGCCGTTTCTCGTGCTCGCCACCCAGAACCCCATCGAGCAGGAGGGAACCTATCCCCTGCCCGAGGCGCAGGTCGACCGCTTCATGATGAAAATCCGCCTCGGCTACCCCAGCAAGGCCGAGGAGAAGGTCATCCTCGAGCGCATGTCCGGCGAGACGCCGCCGGCGCCCCGGACAGTGACCACGCCCGCGCAGCTTCTGCGCGCGCGCCGCGTCGCGGCCGGAATCTACCTCGACGAGAAGATCAAGGACTACATCGTCGAGCTCGTCTACGCCACGCGCGAACCCGAGAAGCACCGCCTCTCGGCTCAGAAGAGCCTCATCGCCTACGGCGTCAGCCCGCGCGCGACGATCGCCCTGGCCCAAGCCGCCAAGGCCTATGCCTTCATGAACGCCCGCGGCTACGTCACCCCCGAGGACGTGAAAGCCATCGGCCCCGACGTGCTGCGCCACCGCCTCCTCGTGAGCTACGAGGCCGAGGCCGAAAACGTGGACAGCGACCAGATCATCCGCGCCGTCTTCGAAGCCGTCGAGGTTCCCTAAGGAGCGGGGACCCGGCTTCCGACGCCCATGCTGCCGCGGGAAATACTGGCGCAGGTCAGACGGCTGGAGATCGTCACGGGAAAGCTCGTGGCGGAGAGCTTCGCCGGGGACTATCATAGCGTCTTCAAGGGCCGCGGGATGGAGTTCGCCGAGGTGCGCGAGTACGCGCCCGGCGACGACCCGCGCGATATCGACCGCAACGTCTCCGCGCGCGCGGGCAAGCCGTACGTCAGGCGCTATGTGGAGGAGCGCGAGCTCACCGTCGTCGTCGCCGTCGACCTCTCGGGTTCCCAGGATTTCGGAACGGCCGAGAGGCTGAAGCGCGAAGCCGCCGTCGAGGTGGGCGCGGTGCTGGCGTTCGCCGCCTTGCAGAACAACGACAAGATCGGGCTGGCTCTGTTCACCGAGAGCCTCGAGCGCTTCGTGCCGCCGCGCAAAGGCCGGCGTCACGCCCTGGCGATCGTGCGTGAAATCCTGGCGTACCGGCCGAAGCGGCGGGGGACCTCGTTGAGCTCCGCGCTGGAGCGGCTGGCGCGGATGCTCAAGCGCCGCTGCATCCTCGTGATCGTCTCGGATTTCCGCGACCACGGCTTCGAGCGCGCGCTCAAACTGTGCGCGCTCAAGCACGACGTGGTCCCGGTCCTGGTCGAGGACCCGGGCGAATCCGCCCCGCCCGCCGCGCCCGCCGTCGTCGAGACGCTGGACCCCGAGACCGGCGCGCGGGTCTGCCTGGACCTGAGATCCGCCGCGGCCGCGATCTCGCGCGAAGAGAAGGGAAGCCGCGAGGAACTCGAGCGGATCTTCCGCGCCTGCGGGCTCGAGCGCGTCCTGGTCTCGACGGCGCGACCGACGATCGAACCTCTGGCCGCATTCTTCCGGCGCCGCGCGCGCAGGATGCGGCGATGAAGGCGGCGTGGCTGGCCTTGCTGCTCGTCCCGCCCGCGGCGGCCGCGGAGCCGGCGTGGAAAATCGCCGGCGCCACCGCGGCCTCGGTCGGCACGCAGACCGTGTTCGTCTACACGCCGCCCCTCCCGCCGGACGCGAAGCTCGCCGCCGATACGCTCGCGTCGGCCGCCACCGATTTCGCCGTGCTCAAGGCCGAAGCCCTCCCCGACGGCTCGTGGGCATGGACACTTCTTCCGCTCGACGAGGGGACGCGGACTTTCATCGCGCGCTGGACGTTGGACGGCGCGCCGTACGCCGCGCCCGCCGTCCAAATCCCCGTCTCCACTCCCGGAATCGAGAAAGACGCCGACATCAACGACATCAAAGGCCCCGTCGCCGCGCGGCGGGCGCTGTGGCCCTGGCTCCTCGCGGCCGCGCTGGGCGCGCTCGCCTGGGAGACGCGGCGCCGCTGGAAAGCCCGGCGAGGGGGGGGGACGCGCGCGCAGACGCCCGCCGCGTCGCCGCTCTCCCCAGAGGACGAGGCGGAACGCGCGTTGGCGGAGCTTGCGGCGGCGGGG
>CAIQSZ010000163.1 GCA_903874575.1 uncultured Elusimicrobia bacterium | reverse complement strand
GTTCCGCCGCGCAAGAACGAAGTCGCCAATAACTTGATCCGGGCACGCATCCATCTGAGCTTGGCCAAGGGGGAATTGCTGGCTCTGTGCGCCAAATGGAACACCGAGCAATACGCTACGGGCAAAAAGATTCTGGATGAACTTCGAGAGGCCACCGCCCCAATCGAGGCGGCCATCGCCGCATCCGAGACGGACGAATCTGGTCCCGCTTTGATTTTCAAAACGTTGGCCAGGCTCGATGTCCGGATCATGATGATGCTCAAGTCCTATGAAAAAACGGGTGCAGAGTATGAACTCCCTGAGGGAAGTGAATCAAACATGTTGCTCACCGTCCTTGATGACCTCCACTCTGGGCCGATGGCAATAGCCGCCGCCGCGCTTGTGCATCCCGACAAAGTGACCGATGAGCCCAAAGCTCTACTGAGAGAAGTACTCGCGGCGCTGACCAGCCTTAAAAGCGACTTGGAAGCCAACAAAAATCTCTTTGGAGAGAAGCGGCTTGTTCGTGATGACGCCATAGAGGAATTGCGCCTAATGATCGCGAAGATTCGAGCCGCCGTTCCTGGCGTCCGCTGACAGAGCAGCCGCGTCCGCCAGCTAAAAGCCCCAGGACTTCAAGACGCCGCGCTCCTCTTCGGCGGAGCGGACCTTCTTGAACTTCGCGGGGCGGCCCTTCACGCGGGCCTCGCACTCCTTCCAGGTCGCGTGCTTCTCCAGGCGGCCGTCGAGCAGGCTCAGATAGCTCGCGGGCCCGGCGGCCGACGACGAGCCCGTCTTGCGGGACTTCGGCGGCGCGGGCGGCGGAGCGCCCGTGCCGGGCGCCAGCGAGCCGTGCGGATAGGAAAGCAGGGGGCCGCGGTACAGTTCGACCGGGATGCGGCGCGCGAAGGCCACGGCGATGGCGTCGCAGCGCTCGTTGGCGTCGTGGCCGTCGTGGCCGCGGACCCAGCGCCACTCGACGCCGCCCTCGCCGCGCGCGGCGACGAGGGCGTCGAGTCGGCGCCAGAGGTCTTCGTTTTTGACCGGTTCGCCGGCGGCCGTGGTCCAGCCGCGTCGTTTCCAGCCCTTGATCCAGTTCGTGATGCCGCTGATGACGTAGGTGGAGTCGGTGTGAACGAAGACCCGGCCGGCCAGGTCCCGCACCGCGCTCAAAGCCTCCAGCACCGCGGTCATCTCCATGCGGTTGTTGGTGGTGGTCTCGGCGCGCGCCCCTTGCTCGCTCACCGTCCCGTCCGGCAGGACCACGATGGCCGCCCAGCCTCCGGGACCGGGGTTGCCCGAGCAGGCGCCGTCGGTGAAGATCGCGATCACGGCGGTGAGGATAGCAAAGCCGAAGCGCCCGTTTGCGCACTCAACGGCCGCCGCGCCAGCTTATCTCTGCGCCGGGGCCAGTCCGGCGACCGCCCTATCGACGTCGCCTATGACCTTGTTCATATCCCCGATAACCCTTAGGCGGAGTGTTTCCACGTCGTTGTCAGTAGGCTTGGGAACGACGCTCTGCTTTAAATTTTCCTTAAGATCGGACAATCTTACTCGTCCCTCTACTAATTTCTCCATGACGAAGTTCCAAATAGGGCCGTTGGGGCTGAAGCCCGGCTGCGAAGACATAATCTTCGCCTGGTAGAACACTCCCGGCCCAGGCGCCCCGTCCTCCTGAGACAGAAGTCGAAGAGTCGCGGGAATCTTCATCTTACCAGCGACAGTGGGAAGTTGATGCCCCGCGAATGCCGGATAATTGTCCATTTCAAAATATAGATTTCTGATTTCATCTTGGATGGCGCCGATCAACTCCACGAGCTGTTGCTGTGAAGAATCGACGACGGGAGGAGGCGTCTGGGCGCCGCGGCAACGGGCACGTAGTTCCTCGAATAACGCGATCGCAGGTTTAGGGACCCAATCGACGAGCGTCAGCGAATCGGCGAACGCCGGCGGAGGCGATATAAGCAGCATGCCGATGATCGCTCCGGTACCGCATATTTTTAGGAACATTTCGGATCACCTCATTCCCAAAATTATGACGCATGGACGCTTCGCCCGAAAGAGTCATAAGCCCCAGTCCTCGACGAGCAAAGTGCCCACGGTCGCGCACGCCGAAAGACCTGCAAGCGAGCCGTTAGGATGGTAAAATAGCGCCCATGACGCAGCAATGGCTCTGGTTCGCCTTCGTCGCGGCGGTCGCGGGCATGCTGGCCGTCGACCTGGGCGTGCTGAACCGGCGCGCCCACGCGCCGACCCTGCGCGAGGCGGCGCTGTGGAGCGCGGTGTGGGTAGGCCTGGCCCTGACCTTCGGCGGCGCCATCTGGGCGCTGCAGGGCCCCGAGAGGGCCATGCTCTACCTGACCGGCTACGTGCTGGAAAAGTCGCTGTCCGTGGACAACCTGTTCGTGTTCCTGGTCCTGTTCCGCTTCTTCAAGATCGAAGCCGCGCATCAGGCGAGGGTGCTGCACTGGGGCATCCTGGGCGCCATCGCGATGCGCTTCGCGTTCATCTCCGCGGGCGTGGCGCTGGTGAGCCGCTGGGCGTTCGTCCTGCCTTTATTCGGCGGCGTCTTGCTGTTCACGGGCGCGAAAATGCTCGTCTCCGCCCGCGAGGAGCACGATCCGCGCAAGAGCCGGGCTCTGCGCCTGTTGCACCGCGTCCTGCCGGTCACCGAATCCTTGCACGGCCAAGCGTTCTTCACGCGGGTGGCGGGCCGCTGGAACGCGACGCCTCTGTTCGCCGCCCTGGCGCTGATCGAAGCCACGGACCTTGTCTTCGCCGCCGATTCCATCCCGGCCGCGCTGGCGGTGACGCCCGACTTGTTCCTGGTCTACACGTCGAACATCTTCGCGGTGATGGGCCTGCGCGCGCTGTACTTCCTGCTGGAGGGTTCGCTCGAGGAATTCCGCCACCTGAAGACCGGCATCTCGCTGGTTCTGGTCTTCATCGGCGCCAAGCTGCTCGCCCACCGCTGGTACGAGATGCCGACCGCCTGGTCTTTGGCCGTGGTCGCCGGCGCCCT
>CAIQSZ010000162.1 GCA_903874575.1 uncultured Elusimicrobia bacterium | reverse complement strand
GGCGCGCCATCTCGACGGCCTCGTCTCCCGACGGATCGTGGAAGCCCTTGCGCATCTTCACGGTCACGGGCGCATTCTTGACGGCCGCGCGCACGGCGCGGAACACCTTTTCCGCCAGGCCGGGGTTTTTGAGCAAAGCGGAGCCCTCTCCATTGGAGACGACCTTCTTTACCGGACAGCCCAGGTTTATATCGATGAGGTCGAAGCCCCATGCCTCCAGGACGGCGGCGGCTTCGGCCATCATTCCGGGGTCGGCTCCGATGAGTTGGGCGCCGAGGGGCCTGTCCTCCGGCGCGCTGAGGAGCATGCGCTTGGTCTTGACGTTGTCGCGCGTCAGCGACTGGGCGGACACCATCTCCAAGAAGCAGAACTTCAGGCCCCGTTCGCGCGCGATCAACCGGAAAGGCAGGTCGGAGCACGCGGCGAGCGGGGATTGCACGATCCTCGACGGGAGGAGAAGGGAGCCTATTTCCAGGCTCATGCGGCGTAGTCTAGCAGTTGCGCTCCGGGGCGCGCCGTAGGTCCTTGTCGGCCGCCATCGTCAGGCGTCCAGGACGCGCCGGGACGAGGCGACCGCGGTTTCAATGCGGCCCAGCATGAAGGGGGTGATTTCGTCGCGCAGGGCTCCCGCGCCGCGCGCGACCGTCAGGTACTCTTTCAGACGCGCGCGCACGCGGCGGGCGACGCGCGCGCGGTGGATGCGGGTCATGTCGGTGCGCGCGACGATCTTCTGGACCGCGTCGAAGCCCAGCCGTCGCGACATCTCCTCGACGCGGCGGTTCCAACTGGCGCTGCGCAGTTCGGGAGCCATGCTCTCGATTTCGTACAAGGTCAGCAGGCGGGCGTGCTCCAGGACCGAGCGGACGCCGTCCAGGCGGGCGGCGCGGTCGGCGTCGGGGTCCAGATTGAACGACAGGTCCGCGAAGTCGCCGACGGTGAGCAGGGACTCGAAGGCTTCACGGTGGGCCTCCATCGAGCCGGGCGGCGGTACGGGCTTGGATAGGTCTTCGATCAAGCGCGCGCGCGCCTGGTCGAACAGCTCCTGTTTGAACCGGTGCAGGGGTTCGGCGACGTCGTCGAGCTTGCGACGGAGGTAAGTCCAAGGGTCGTTTTCGTGTCGGCGCACGGCGTCGTCCCACTGCACGGCCTCCGCAAGGCGGGCAAGCATGGCTAGGCGCGAGCCTCCTTCGCTCATTGAGACTTCTCCAGAAGGCTTCATGATGGGATGATAGTCCCGCGTGCCCGGCGGCGTCAAGACCCTATGTCGCGCGATTTTATCACGCGGGTCTGGATTCCGGGGCTTGGAAAAAGTAGGATAATCGCATGGTTACCCCCGATGCCTTTCATGATTGGAACCTTCCCGAGAAGCTCTCTCGACTGAAGGACTTGTCCTACAACCTTTGGTGGTCTTGGCAACCCGAGGCTCGCGCCCTTTTCAAGGAAATAGATCGGACTCTTTGGTCCGAGACCTACCATAATCCCGTCACGCTGTTGCGCAACGTGCCGAGGGCTCGGTTGGATGACTTGATGGCCGACGGCGCCTTCATGGGCCGTTACCAGGCGGTTATGGCCTCTTTCGATCAGTACATGAACTCCAAGGACACTTGGTTCTCCAAGGCGCACCCGGAGATGAACGGCCAGAATATCGGCTATTTCTCCGCCGAGTTCGGCGTCCATCACTCCCTGCGCATCTACTCCGGCGGCTTGGGCATTCTGGCCGGCGACCACTGCAAGGCTGCCTCCGACCTGGGCGTGCCGTTGGTCGGCATCGGCTTCATGTACCCGCAGGGCTACGTCCAGCAAAGGATATCTTCCGACGGCTGGCAGCAGAACGTATACGAGCCGGTCGACTGGGGTTCGTCTCCGGTGAGACCCGTCGTGGGCCCGACGGGCGGCCGCATGGTCCTGGACGTGCCGTTGGGTCGGGGCACGGTCAAGGTCGCCGTGTGGCGCATCCAGGTCGGTCGCGTGCCTCTGTACCTGATGGACACCAACGT
This sequence comes from uncultured Elusimicrobia bacterium, assembly GCA_903874575.1. Classification (GTDB taxonomy): domain Bacteria; phylum Elusimicrobiota; class Elusimicrobia; order UBA1565; family UBA9628; genus GWA2-66-18. The sequence continues at coordinate 3,049 of CAIQSZ010000162.1, read as the reverse complement.
CGAGGGCAATTCGCCCTCCGACCGTGAGATTTCCGGTCGCCTGTACGGCGGCGACCGCACGACCCGCCTGCGCCAGGAGATCATCCTGGGCATCGGCGGCGTGCGCCTGTTGCGCGCGCTGGGCATTCAGCCCGAGATGTTCCACGCGAACGAGGGCCACTCCTCGTTCTTGTTCCTGGAATTGGTTCGGGAGAAGGTCTCCTCCGGCAAGAGCTTGGACGAGGCTCAGCGCGAGGTCTCCGCGATGTCGGTGTTCACCACGCACACGCCCGTCGAGGCCGGCCACGACGTCTTCGCCGAGGAGATGATCTCCGAGTACTTCTCCGACTATTGGCCTCAACTGAAGGTCGAGCGCGAACAGTTCCTCGATTTCGCGCGCGTCCCCGGCCATACCGGCTGGAACATGACCGCTCTGGCGTTGAAGCTGGCCGGCCGCCGCAACGCCGTCAGCCGTCGCCATGGCCAGGTCTCCCGCGAGATGTGGAAGTCGCTGTGGCCGTCGCGTCCCGTCGACGATGTTCCCATCTCCCATGTCACCAACGGCGTCCACCTGACGACCTGGGTCCAGCAGGACTTGAGCTATATCTTCGAGCGTTATCTGGGCGAGGGCTGGCGCACGCACCAGGACGACGCCGCCGTATGGTCCAAGGTCGCGTCCATTCCGGACGAGGTTTTATGGATGCAGCATAACCGCAACAAGAGCCAGCTGATGCAGACGATGCGGGCGCGCGCCCGCAAGCGCTGGATGGCGGAGCACAGCGATCCCACGCAGGCCCTGGCGGCCGGCGCGCTCCTCGACCAGTCGGCGTTGACCATCGGCTTCGCGCGCCGCTTCGCCGGCTACAAGCGCGCCACGCTCATTCTCCACGATATCGAGCGCCTGAAGAAGATGTTGTTCGATCCGTGGCGCCCCGTACAGCTGGTGTTCGCCGGCAAGGCGCATCCGGCCGACGACGGCGGCAAGGCGCTCATTCAGCAGGTCTACCGTCTGGCCAAGGATCCGGCGTTCGGCGGACGCATCGCCTTCGTCGAGGACTATGACATGCACGTCGCACGGTATCTGGTGCAAGGCGTGGACATGTGGCTTAATAATCCGCTCGCTCCGCTCGAGGCGTGCGGCACCTCAGGGGAGAAGGCCGGCGCCAACGGCGTCCCGAACTTCTCGGTGCTGGACGGCTGGTGGGAAGAGGGCTATAACGGCGCCAACGGCTGGCCCATCGGCGCCGCGGGTGGGCGCGGCTCCGGTCCCGCGGCCGATGCCGCCGACGCCGAGGATATCTACGATACGCTCAATAAGAAGATCATCCCGCTGTATTACGACCGGGACGAGCATCACATCCCGCGCGGCTGGGTCAAGGTGATGAAGGAGTCCATCCGTTCCGTGGCGTCCGTCTACGGCGCTTCGCGCATGGTCAAGGACTACTGCAACAACCTATACGCCCCCAACGCCGTCGTCTGCCGCTGACGAAGAGGCCGCGGAAACGAGAGCCCCCGCGCAGGTTCGGCGGGGGCTCTCTATTTCTTCATGAGACGGGGCCTAGGCGTCCGCTCGAATGAATGCCGATCACTCGTGCCGGCATTTTGTAGAATCGCAAAAGCGTTAGCTCCGACGGCGGAGCGGTTTTTATGCCCGTTGATCTCGACAAGCTGAATCCCGAGCAGAAAGCGGGGGCCACCCATCTGGACGGCCCCCTGCTGGTGCTTGCCGGCGCGGGCACGGGCAAGACGAGAGTGATCACCTATCGCGTCGCGCGGCTCATCGAGAGCGGCGTGCCGCCGGAAAAGATCCTGGCCGTCACCTTCACCAACAAGGCCGCCGGCGAGATGCGCAAGCGCATCGAGGAGCTGGCGCCCGGGTTCGGCTCCAAGGTGTGGGTCTTCACCTTCCATGCGTTCGGCGCGCGCTTCATCCGCGAGAACCACGCCCTGCTGGGCCTGCCGCGTTTCTTCACTATTTACGACCAGTCCGACCAGAAGAAGCTCGTCGCGGAGTCGATGAAGGAGCTCGGCCTCCAAGATCAGAAGAGCAAGGCGGGACTGTACGTCAGCCTGATCTCGCGCGCGAAGGACGACCTGCTGGACGCCGGATCCTACGAGATCCACGCCATGACCTCCATCGACCAATCGCGCCAGACCGCGGCGAAAATCTACCGGATATACCAGCGCAAGCTGGATCAGGCCGGCGCCCTGGACTTCGGCGACCTTCTCCTCAAGACCTGCCAGCTCCTGCGCGACAACGCCGAGCTGCGCGAGCGGTGGCAGAAAGCGTTCACGCACATGCTGGTGGACGAGTATCAGGATACGAACCACACGCAGTACATCCTGACGAAGACTTTGGCCGCCAAGCATAAGAACGTCTGCGTCGTCGGAGACGACGACCAGTCGATCTATTCCTGGCGCGGCGCGAACATCCGCAACATCTTGGAGTTCGAGCGCGACTTTCCGAACACGAAGGTCGTGACCCTCGAGCGTAATTACCGTTCCACCGCGCGCATCCTGGACGCCGCGGGCTTGGTCATCCACCACAACAAGCAGCGCAAGCCGAAGAAGCTGTGGACCGAGGCCGCGGCCGGCGACGAAATCCGCGTCCAGGAACTGCCCAACGAGGGCGAAGAGGCCGCGTGGATCGTACGCCGTATCCAGGACGAGGTCCAGGCCGGCCGCTCCCTCAAGGACGTCGCCATTTTCTACCGCACCAACGCCCAGTCGCGTTCGTTCGAGGAGGCCATGCGCCGCGCGCGCATGGCCTACAAGATCGTCGGCGCCGTGCGCTTTTATGAGCGCAAGGAGATCAAGGACGCGCTGGCGTACGCGCGCGTCGTGGTCAACCGCGGCGATTCGGTGTCCCTGGCGCGCATCGTCAACGGCCCGCCGCGCGGCTTGGGCGCCAAGAGCCTGGAGACCGTCGAGGGCTACGCCGCCCTGCGCATCGAAGGTCTGCAGGCGGACAGCGTGCTGGAATGCGGCGTCGCGCCGGCTGCGCTGGCGGGAATCCCGGAGGGTGAGGGCTGGTGGGGCCTGGGTTCCGGCTTTGCGTCCTATGGCCCGG
>CAIQSZ010000161.1 GCA_903874575.1 uncultured Elusimicrobia bacterium | reverse complement strand
TGCGGATCCGAATAGTCGGCGGGGTCGTAGCCCCAGACCGTCTCCAGCAGGAACGGCATCGACAGCACGCGCCCCGGCTTGCGCAGGAAGGTCGTCAACAGGTCGAACTCCTTGCGCGTGAGCGCGACCGGCTTGCCCGCGACCGAGACGATGCGCGCCGCCACGTCGATGGACAACCCTTGCACCCTCAGCGTGTCGCCCAACTCCTCGGCCGAGCCGTAGCGGCGCAGGACCGCGGCGACTTTCGCGCGCAGGAGCGAGGGCGGCACCGGCTTGGACAGATAGTCGTCGGCGCCCTGCTCCAGGCCGTCGGCCTGCTCCTCGGGGTCGATGCGCACGCCCGATATCAGGACGACCGGCACGCGCGCGGTTTTCTGTTCCGTGCGCAGCCGCGACAGGAGAGAAAGCCCGTCGCCGTCGGGCATGGATACGTCGGAAAGCACCAGGTCCGGCGGCGACTCCACGGCCTTCGCGAAGGCCTCGTCGCCGGACGACGCGCGCGTCACGGCGTAGCCTTCGGCCTCGAGCAGGTCGCCGTACACGCGGCGGTTCCCGGACTCGTCGTCGACCACCAGCACCCTCGCGCGCGCCGCCATGCCCCATTATGACATTTCCCCTGCCCCTTCTTCATCGGCTATAATCCCTGCATGACCACCGCCACCGACTGCCCCTGCGGCTCCGCCAAGGCGTACGCCGCCTGCTGCGAGCCCGTCGTCTCCGGGAAATCGCCCGCCGCGACCGCCGAAGCGCTCATGCGCGCGCGCTATACCTGCTACACCAAGTCGAACATCGATTTCATCGAGCGGACCCACGCCCCCGAAAGCAAAGCCGACTTCGACCGCAAGGCCTCCGAAAAATGGGCGAAGGAAGCCAAGTGGCAAGGGCTGGAAATCCTCGCGGTCAAGAACGGCGCCGCGTCCGACGACACCGGCGTCGTCAGCTTCGTCGCCCGTTTCGAGACCGGCGGCCGCAGCCACGAGCACCGCGAGATCGCCACCTTCCGCAAGGAGAAAGGCGCCTGGACCTTCGTGGACGGCAAATCCCCCAAGCCCGACACCTTTGTGAAGTCCGGACCCGACGTCGGCCGCAACGATCCCTGCCACTGCGGCGCCGGAAAAAAGTTCAAGAAGTGCCACGGCAAAGACGCCTAAAGGCGCATGAAGAGCTCCTCCGAACTCCGCAAGTCGTACCTCGATTTTTTCGTCAAGAACGGACACGCGCTGCGCGCCTCGACGCCGATCGTGCCGCAGGGCGACGCGACGTTGATGTTCAACTCGGCGGGCATGGTGCCGTTCAAGCCTTACTTTCTGGGACTCAAGAAGGATCTGTCTCGCGCGACCTCGTCTCAGAAGTGCTTCCGCACCACGGACATCGAGCGCGTGGGCACGACCCTGCGCCATCTCACCTTCTTCGAGATGCTGGGCAATTTCTCGTTCGGCGACTACTTTAAAAAGGAAGCGGTGGCATGGGCGTGGGAGTTTCTGACGAAGGAAGCGGGCCTGGACCCGAGGCGCCTATACCCGACCGTCTTCGAGGCCGACGACGAGGCCGTCGAGCTGTGGAGGAAGGCCGGCGCGCCCAACGCCGCCAAGAAGCTGGGCGAGGACACCAACTTCTGGAACATGGGGCCGACGGGCCCGTGCGGCCCGTGCTCGGAGATCTACTACGACCTGGGGCCGCAGTCCGCCTCCGGCAAGGACGACGTGGTCGGCGGCGACGGCGACCGCTACATCGAGATATGGAACCTGGTGTTCACCGGGTTCGACCGTCAGCCCGACGGCTCGCTGAAGCCGCTGGCGCGGCCCTGCATCGACACCGGCATGGGCCTGGAGCGCCTGGCCTTCTGCGCGCAGGGCAAGACCTCGCCGTTCCAGACGGATCTCTTCCGGCCCATCGTGGAGAAGGCCGCGTCCATCCTGAAAACCGATCCTCAGGACCCCAAGAACCAGCTGGGCTACCGGGTCATCGCCGACCACGCGAGGGCGGCGACCATGCTGATGAGCGAGGGCATCATCCCCTCGAACGTCGAGCGCGGCTACGTCCTGCGCCGCCTGGTGCGCCGCGCCGCGCGCTACGGCCAGCTGATGGGCTACGACAAACCGTTCCTGAGCGAGCTGGTGCCCGCCGTCATCGACATCTTCGCGCCCGGCTACCCGGAGCTGCCCGCCGCCGCCGCGCAGGTGCGGGCCGTGATGAGGGCCGAAGAGACGAAGTTCTTGGAGACCCTCCATTCCGGCGAGGCCGAACTCGATAAGATGCTGGAAAAGACCGGGAATACTCTCTCCGGCGAGCAGGCGTTCCGCCTGTACGAGACCTTCGGCTTCCCTCTCGAGATGGTGCAGGAAATCCTGCAGCCGAGAGGCGTCGCCGTGGACGCCGACGGCTTCAAGGCCGCGCAGGAGAAAGCCAACGAGATCGCGCGCGCGTCGTGGAAGGGCTCCGGCGAGAAGAATCTGGCCGCCGTCGTGGCGACCGCGCCGAGGACCGAGTTCCTGGGCTACGACGCGCTGGAGACGGCCGCGGAAATCGTCGCCTCCGCGCCCGGCCTGCTGGCGCTGAATAGAACCACCTGTTACGCCGAGGGTGGAGGACAAGTCGCGGACACCGGCGACATCGTCTCCGCCGACGGCCTGACCGTGCTGGCCCGCGTGGTCGACACCCAGAAACAGAACGGGGTGTTCGTGCACGTCTTGGAAGGCGACGCGACCCTGCCCCTGGGCGCGACCGTGCTCGTCCGCGTGGACTCCGCGCGCCGCGCGCGCGTCGTTCCGCACCACACCGCCACCCACCTGATGAACGAGGCGCTCAAGCGCGTGCTGGGAAATCACGTCCGCCAGGCCGGCTCTTACGTGGGGCCCGATAAGCTGCGCTTCGACTTCACGCATCCTCAGGCGCTCACCCCGGAACAGATCGCGAAGATCGAAGCCGTCGTCAACGACGAGATCAAGGCCGCGCATCCGGTCCGGCCGAAGTGCCACCCGATTTCCAAGGTCGCCGACTTCGGCGCGACCACGCTCCTCGGAGAGGACTACGGCGACAACCCGCGCTTCCTGCTCATCGGCGCGCGGGGCTGGGAGGACCCGAAGGACCGCTTCAGCCTGGAACTGTGCGGCGGCACCCACGTGACGAACACCTCCGAGATCGCCGCGTTCAAGATCGTGCGCGAGGCCTCGGCGTCGGCCGGCGTGCGCCGCATCGAGGCGCTGGCGGGGGCGGCCGTCCAGGAGTTCGCCGCCGCCCAGCGCGCCGCGAAGGCGAAGGCCGAGGCCGCGCAGAAGGTTTACCGCGACGAACTGATCTCCGCCATCGAGACGCTAGGCGGCAAGGTCTCCGCCGAGATCGACGGCGTCAAACAGCTTGAAAGCCGATTGGGCGCGCTCAAAGCCGAGAAGCTGGCCGCGCAGGCCGAAGCCGGCAAGAAGACGCTCGAGGTCAACGGCGTAAAAATCTGCGTCCAGCGCCTTGCCGGAGCGGACCCCAAGTCCCTGCGCGGGCTCTCGGACAAGATCAAGACCGAGGTCGGCTCCGGGCTGGTCTTCCTGGCCGCGTCGGGCGCGGGCAAGCTCAGCTTCGTGCTGGCCGCCACGCCGGACCTGGCCGCCAAAGGCGTGGACGCCGCCAGCATCGCGAAGGCGTTCGCGTCCGCCAACGGCGGCTCCGCGGGCGGACGGGCCGACTTCGCCCAGGGCGGCGCCTGCGAGACCGATTGGGATAAGACCGTCGCGAGCCTGACGGCCCTTATCCCGCGCTGACCGCGGCGGCCTAGCGGAAGTTGCGCACGCCGTCGGCCGGAGCGCCGGCGCGCACCACGTGGTCGGAGACCCCGGGACGAGCCTGCGCCGGAGCGGCGGCCCCGCGGCTGAAGGCGGAGTCCGCGGCCGCCGGGGTTGGAACGGAAACCGCCGCATTCGAAATGCCCCCCCTATTGCCCGAGAAGCCCGCCGCCGAGGTGAAGCCGGCCTGCTCCCCGCGGCCATAAACCGTAACCGAGCGCAGCCGCGTGGATAAATGCTTGCGCCAGTCCTTGCCCGGGCCCGCGGCGCCGCCGGTCGAAACCTCCGCCACCGGCTCCAACGGACGCGGCTGATCGGCCGCCACCACGGACACCCGAATATCCTTGTCGCCGACGTCGGGCACGGCGAGCATGCGGTTATACATCTCCCTCTCATCCTCCGGACGGACGGGAACGATCCGGGCTCGCACCGGCACGGGTCCGGGATCGGGCGTCACGCCCAGCGCTTCCTGGACGGCGCCTCTGGCCGAATCGATCAGGCGGCCGTTGCCGCTGAAGTCCGCGAACAAGATGACGTAGGAGACGACGACGATGACCGCCAGGCCGCATGCGGTCTCGATCGCCTCGTTCGCCATTCTCAATGCTTCCTTGACCGTGGGGGCCATACGCTCAGTATAAGCCCGGCGGCCCGCGCGCGCAAGGCCGCGCAATCGATTTTTTACCGGCTGCGGATTATGGCACAATTAAGTCTCGATGATCCCGCAAACGCTCGCCGAGTTCGTCGCGCTGGCCTTTTTCGCCTGGGCGCTGTACCGCCTCTTCGAGCCCTTGCGGCGCCGCGTCGAAGGCTGGATTCTGCGCCGGCTGGATCCGGCGAAGGCGGACATCGTGGACGCGGAGATCGTGCCCCGCGACCGCAAGAAGACCAAGGAGTGACCATGGCCAAGGTGGAACTGCCGTCGGACCCGGAATTCGCCGCGAAGATGGGGAGCCGCCTCTTCACCGCCGCTCTCGCGTTCGTCGCGCTGACCGTCGTGATGAGCTCGTACACGGTCATCTCCCCCGGCTACACGGGAGTCATCTTCAACATATGGACCGGCTCCCTGCGCACCGTCGGCCAAGGCATGGCCGTGCGCATGCCGTGGGTCACCCGCGTGCAAAGCTACCCCACCGCCCTGCGCACCTACACCATGGTCATGCGCTCCGCCGAAGGCTCGTCCCCGATCGACGATTCCATCGACCTGCCCACGCGCGAGGGTCAGCACATCCGGCAGGATATCTCGGTCACCTACAACACCACCCAGGAGCGCGCCGCCGAGGTGTTCCGCTCCTTCCGCGGCGCCCCGGTCGACGAGATCGAAAACACCTTCATCCGCCGCACCATCATCACCGTCGCGCAGAACGCCGCCGGCCAGATGTCGCTGTCGGAGATCATCTCCGCCAAGCGCGGAGAACTGCAGGCCGCCATCGAGCAGAAGCTCCAGGGCGAGCTGGCCAAGATGGGCTTCAGCCTGGACAAGGTCAACCTGGGCGCCAGCCACCTCCCCCCCGCCATCGAGAACCAGATGCAGCAGAAGATGGCCGCCCAGCAGCAGGCCCAGCAGGCGGAGTACGAGCTTCAGAAGCAGGAGACGCTGGCCAAAGCCGCCGTGGCCCAGGCGCAAGGCGAGGCCCAGTCCGTGCTGGTCCGCGCGAAGGCGCAGGCCGAGGCCAACCGTCTGCTGCAGTCCTCGCTGAGCGCGACCTTGGTCAACTACCGCGCGATCGACAAGTGGAACGGGACCTTGCCCACGGTCACCGGCGGCTCGACTCCCTTCATAGACCTGCGCAAACCCTGACGCCGCGCCGCCGTCCGTTTTGTATACTGCACGCATGGCGGCCGCGAAACTGCTCTTGGTCGAGGACGACCCCGACATGGGAATGCTCGTCTCCCACGCGTTGCGCGGCGCCGGCTACCAAGTCACCTGGGTCAAGGACGGCGTCCAGGCCATGCAGGCCGCGAAGGCCTCCCCGCCCGATCTCATCGTCTCGGACTTCATGTTCCCCGCCGGAGGCGGCGCGACCTTCTTCCAGCGCCTGCGCCTCTCGGGGCATACGCAGTCCACGCCCATCGTCATCCTGAGCGCCGTCCCCAAGGAACTTATCGCGGCGACCGTCGGAGCGGACGTCAACGCCTACTACCTGCCCAAGCCTTACAAGAAGGACGAATTCCTGGGACTCATCGCGGACATGCTCAAAGGCGAAGCGAGCCCCGCCTTCCAGCTCCACGAGGCGCCCGCCGAGACGTCGTCTCCCGGGCCCCGGCCGGCGCGTGGGACCGTCTTGATCATCGGCGAAAAGGAGGAAGACCGAGCGCTCATCCGCGGGACTCTGGAAAGGAAGGGCTTTCACGTCGCCGAGGCACGCGACGGCGCCGAGACGATGAGCGTTCTGGGACTCGACGGCGGCTCGCTGAGCCTCAACACCCTGCGCCCGAATCTCATCATCCTGGACGCGCAGATCGACTTCGGCTCCGGCTCCATGATCAACGCCCGCTTGGAACTCGAGCCGCTGACGCACTCGATCCGCGTCCTCGTCGTCACCCCGAACCGGGCCCTGCGCGCGGCATTCGCCGACGCGACGAACGTCGCGGCCTTCATCGACAGCCCCATCGACCCGGCGCGCCTGCTACGTCACGTCGAGGAGCTGTTCCCCGTCAAGAACTGATCGAGCCCGCCGGGACGGACCTCTACTGCTTGTCGTAGAGGTCCTTCAGATAGCAACTGGCGGCGCCGTCCAATCGGCAGGCCTCGCCGTAGTATTCGGCGGCCTTCCGCGGGTTCTTCTCCGTCCCCGCGCGGCCGTACGCGTACAGGCTCCCAAGGCTCGTGCAAGCCCGGGAAAAGCCCCGCGAGCAAGCCTCGCCGTAAAGCGCGGCGGCTTTTTTCCCGTCCTTGGGAACCCCTAGGCCCGTCTCGTACAGCGCGCCCAGGCGCACGCAGCCGTCGTTGCTCTTTTTATCGCAGGCCCGCCGATAAAACTCCGCCGCCTTGCGCACGTCCACGTTCACGCCCTGGCCGTTGACGTACAACGAGCCGAGCTCCACGCAGTCCGCTATTTTCCCCGCGGAACAAGCCTTCTCGAAACTCGCCGCGCTCCGGGCCGGCTTCGCGGACTTCTCCGCGGCGCAGACCGCCGCGAGCATCGTCAAAAATAATACGCCGAGGCGGCTGCGCTGGTTCATGGTTTCTCCGCGATATATGATTGCGATCACAAAATACAGACGGCATGACAGGCGATCGAAGTCCCGCCGCTGCCGACTCGGATGTGCCAAATGAGCTTTCCGGTCGCGGGATCGGTTCCGCCGGGAAGCACGCGGCACATGTTATAGCCGCCTACCGGCGAGGGATCTGGATCGCTTCCGGGGCTGGTGAAGCTCACGAAGCCGAGCGCACAAAAAGTCCTGGGCCCGATGACGGCATCCCAGCCGTTTCCGTAGTAGCTGTTGAACAGCGGGTCGGGCGTGGCTCCCGAAGGAAGATTCGTGGCATTTCGACACCAAGCGTTAGGCGAATAACATCCTAGGATGCTCCCCAATTCCTCGGAGACCTGCATCTGCGGCTGATAGGTGCCGCCTTGGCAAGATAACAGCCGGCCGTCCGGCGCCGAGGCCATCTGACCCTGGACCGAGCAGGCCGTTCCGACGTTCGTCACGCTGGTCAGCAACAACGTGCGGACGCTCGCATCCCCGGAGATCGACGCGTCGCCGTTGACCTCCAGCTTATGCGACGGCGTGATCGTCCCGACGCCCACGTTCCCGCCGTCGCGCGCCAAGTAGGTGTTCCTCGTCGTGATCATCTCCGTGTAGACGCCCGACGGAGCGGGATAATACGTCGTCAAGGTCACGTTTTCGGACGACAGTTCCGAACCGCAAAGCGCCAGCATCAGCAGGGCCAGCACGCAGACGGCTCCCCCCGTCCCGGACGCGCGCGTCTTGGGAGGCTTGTCCAACACGAGATGAACCTGGAAAAACGGATAACTGCCGTGGAAAGACAACTTAAGACGTACTCTCCGAGCGCGGTTCGCGTCATTTTGGTTTGTCATAATTAGGCTCTTTGTACCATTTATTTAAATGGGTAAGAGCCGCGACGTCTCAAAGTGGTGCGCCCGAGAGGAATCGAACCTCTACCCGCAGCTTCGGAGGCTGCTGTGATATCCATTTCACCACGGGCGCATGTGATAGGAAGGATCGGCAGGACTATTCTACTCGATTCGAGCCGCCTGCAGGTAGGGAGGCCTTTCCGTGACAGCACGCGTGAGGAACCACGTCCCGCAGATCCCCCGCCAAATGCGCTCGCAGGGACTCTTCCACGCCCGAGAGATTGGAAGCGACGATCCGCATTCCGGCCGACTTAAGCCGCTGGTGGATGCCGGCGCCCATCCCGCCGCAGATGAGCACTTGACAGTCCGCGAGCGCTCGCTGGGTCTGTCCATGATGATCCCCCTTCCCGTGGCCTTCGGCGCGACGGTACTCGGACCGCCCCGGCTGGCCGTCGACGATGTCATAGACGACGAATCCCCGGGTTTCCCCGAAATGAGACGAAAGGCTCTTCTGGTCGTCCGACGCGATCGCGATCTTCATTTGTCATTTCTCCTTAAATTCCGACATGCCCGGCATACGCCGAAAAGCTCCACGGAATGCGACTCGACTTCGAATCCATGTTCGCGCAGGGCCGCCTGCTCGAAGCGACCGATGGCGCAGAAGAGGAAACGTTTGACGCGGCGGCAACGGACGCAGTACAGATGATGATGATGGGGCCCGGCCGCGGCCAACTCGTACCAGCGCGACTTGCCCTTCAAGTGCAGCGCCCGGAGCAGGCCCTTGCGCTCCCCTTTGGACAAGATCCGGTGGATCGTCGCCAAATCGCACGGAACGCGGCGCAGGGAGGCGTGTATCATTTTGGCGGTCGCCGGCCCCCCCATGGACGCCAGCGACGCCACCGTCTGCCGCGCGAGACGGGTGGAACTGAGGCCGTGGCGCCGCAGCAGCGCCGTCGCCTGCGATGAAGTAAGCCTCATGGGCGCATGATACGATATATTGCAAATGATTTGCAATTTTAATATGCTCGGGCGACGGAAAAACGAGGGCTCGCTCAGGAGGCGGACATGGAATCCAATCGCCGCAGGACGATCGTCGTAGTGGGCGGGGTGGCCGGCGGCGCCGGCGCCGCCGCCAAGGCCCGGCGCACCGACGAGCGGGCCGACATCGTCGTCTTCGAACGGGGACCGTACGTCTCCTTCGCCAACTGCGGCCTTCCCTACTATGTCGGCGGCGAGATCGAGAGCCGCGACGACCTGCTCCTGCAGAGCCCCGAAAGTCTGTGGAACCGCTTCCGGATCAAGGTCCACGTCCGCCACGAGGTCCTGAGCATCGACCGCGCCGCGAGGACCGTCGAGGTCGAGGACTTGGCCGCGGGGCGGCGCTTCACGCAGGCCTACGACGCGCTCGTGCTGGCGCCGGGCGCGGGCGCGATCGTCCCGGCGCTTGAGGGCCTGCCGGCGGACAACGTCTTCACGCTGAAGACCGTTCCGGACGCGGACCTCGTCCGCGGGTGGATCGAGCGCCGCGGGCCGAAGCGGGCCGTCGTGATCGGCGCGGGCTTCATCGGCCTGGAGGCGGCCGAGGCGCTCAAGAAACGGGGGCTCGAAGTGACGATCGTGGAAATGCTCCCGCAGGTCCTGCCGCCGCTGGACGCCGACGCGGCCGTCCACGTCGCGCGCCACCTTCAATCGCACGGGCTGGAGTTGATCCTGGGCGACGGGCTCAAGGCGTTCCAGGGAGCCCCCGCCGTCGACACGGTCGTGCTTCAGAGCGGCCGGAGCGTTCCCGCGGACCTGGTCATCCTGTCGATCGGCGTCCGCCCGGAGTTGAAGCTGGCCCGGGAGGCGGGGCTTACGATCGGAGACGCGGGCGGCATAGCGGTCGACGACCGCCAGCGGACGTCGGACCCGAACATCTACGCCGCGGGCGACGCGACCGAGGTCCTCCACCTGGTCACGGGACGGCGCACGCGCGTGCCGCTCGCGGGCCCGGCCAACAAGGAAGGACGGGTCGCGGGCGCCAACGCGGCCGGAGGGGACCTGCGCTTTCCCGGCGCGTTGGGAACGGCCGTCGTCGGCTCGCTGGGAATCACGGCCGCCAAGACGGGACTGTCCGAGCGCGAGGCCCTCAAGGAGAACATCCCCCATTTCGTGTCGTGGACCCACAACGCCGATCACGCGGGCTACTACCCGGGCGGCGCGCTCATGCACGTCAAGCTTATCGTCGAGACCGGCAGCGGCCGCCTGCTGGGAGCGCAGATCGTCGGCGAGCGCGGCGTCGACAAGCGCATCGACGTGCTCGCGACGGCGTTGCACTCCCGGATGACGGTCGCCGACCTGGAGAATCTCGACCTGGCATACGCGCCGCCCTACTCGTCGGCCAAGGACCCGGCCGTGATGGCGGGCATGGCCGCCGCCGACATCCACCGCGGCGAGGTCGCGGCGATCACCTGCGAGGCCCTGCGCGCGCTCCGGCGCGGCGGCGCTAACCCGCAGGTCATCGACGTCCGGACCCTCGCCGAGCGCCGCGCCGGAGGCCTCCCCGACTCCCTGCATATCCCCGTCGACGAACTGCGCGACCGGCTCGGGGAACTCGACCCGGCGAAGGAAACCGTGGTCTATTGCCGCGTCGGCTTCCGCGGCTATCTCGCCGCGCGAATCCTAAAGCAGAACGGCTTCGGCAAGGTGTCGAACCTGACGGGCGGCATGATGTCCTGCCCCGAAGATCCCGCCTAAGAAACCGCGATCACCGAGGCAAACCGACGCGGTCGCGGATCGACGCCAAAAAGTCGGAGAGTTCCTTTTCCGTCGCGGGGCCTCCGGATTCGGCTCCCGGGAAAGGCCCAATGGGAACGAATTCAAGAGAGAGCCGCGCTTGGCTGTTTCCGTTAAATGCCGCAGGCGCTCCGGTGAACTCGAGCTCGACGTAGCCGGGCATTCCGGCGTAGATTTGGAACTGATCGTGATGCCGCAGCGTACTGCGAACCACGATGGCGTGATCCCAGCCCTTATGCACGATCAAGGCCCAATTCGTCGATGAGAACAACAGCTTGTCTTTGCCCTCTCACACGTAGGGATTGAGGACCATGAGATTTCTTACGGCGTCGTAATTCCAACGCTCCGCCAGTCCCGCGTGCGTGTGCGCGCCGACCGACGCCCTCTCCTCGGCCTCGACGGGAAACGCGATGAGCGTTCCCGGATCGGAGGGAGAGCCGGGCATCACCTTAAACGGGGCGACCGCCCAAGCGCTCCAAGAAAGCGCGCGCCGGCGGTTCTCCGCGCCGAAAGTGAAAATCATCCGCCCGCCTTGGTCCACGTGATAATCGACTCGAGGGCTGATTCCGTAGCCGTTCGGGCCATTCGGGTCGGAAAGGGTCACGATCCCCCTCGCATTCCGTCGCAAAATCATGGGATGGGAAGTCGTCACCATGTGAGGAGGCCAGTCGCGGCCGATCGCCCTGGGCCACAAGTCCTGGCGGTAAGGATCGCGATATCTGATGCCGCCCGCGACGACCCGATGGAAAATCTCGTCGCCGTGGGCCCCGGCGGGAAGGTCCGACGGGTCCAAGAAAACATGCTCTCCGTTAGGCGCGAAAACCTGCAGATGGCCGTCGGATTTGGGAACGACGACCGGAAGCACGCCCGACTGGCGCCAGCCGTCCCAAAGCGCGCCGAGCATGTCGCGATGCTCGTCCGGACTCATTGCCACGAGCGCCGCGGGCTCGACTCGGCTGAATATCTGCCGAGCCTGATCGAAGCGCAGGCGCGCCGCTTTCACGTGAACTTCCTGAACCGGGCGCATGCCTCGTCGCGCCAGCGCAGCCGCGGGCTCGGGGCTCATTCCCAAGACATTCGCGTGAAGCCGCCTAACAGCGGCTGGAAGTTGCGCGGCCGTCACATGAGGAATCGGCGCGGCGACGTTAGAGGGCGCCAACGTGAGCGCGTCGATGTGAAGCTGAGTCACGACGACGGACGGGATTCCCGACACGCCGATGGGAGTGGCAACCCTTTCGATTGCGCTGGCGCTCAAAACCTGAATCGCCAAAAACGACAGCGCCGCAGTCATCGCGCATGTTCTGATCGCTTTCATACGTTTTATTCTTTGAACGTCTCTAGTATTGTAGATATGGTGGGATCTTTTCGTATAGGACTTTCGCTCCTATGTAGAACTGGGAAAAGGCCTATCCTGGAGAGAGTCAATCGGCATCGATTGGCACGGTCCGAACGCCAATCAGATCGTGATCCGCA
>CAIQSZ010000160.1 GCA_903874575.1 uncultured Elusimicrobia bacterium | reverse complement strand
GTCTGGGGACGGCGGGCGGCGTGGAGTTCGTCGACGATTACGGCCACCACCCGACCGAGGTGCGCACGACCCTGGACGCGGTCGCGGGATTGTGGAAGGCGGAACGGGTCGTCGTCGTGTTCCAGCCGCATCGCTTCTCGCGCACCAAGCTGCTCGCCAAGGAGTTCGGCCCGGCGCTCGAGGCCGCGGACCTCGTCTACGTGATGGACGTTTATGCCGCGGGCGAGAAGCCGATGAAAGGCGTGACCTCGGCGCTCATCGTCGAGGAGGCGCGCAAGGCGGGCGTGGACTGCCATCCCTATCCCGGGCCCCTTGAACTGGCCAAGCAGCTCAAGTCCGGGGACGTCGTGCTGACCTTGGGCGCGGGCGACGTATGGAAAGTCGGCGAGGACCTTCTGCGCCGTCGCCGCAGCGAGTCCACGGCGGCGATCTGATGGCGAAGCTCGGCCAGCACTTTCTGACGGACCAGGGCGCGCTTCAGGACATCGTGCGCGCGTCGGGGGCGGCGGCCGGCGATGCGGTGCTGGAGATCGGTCCCGGGCGGGGCGCGCTCACCGCGCCCCTGCTGGCGACCGGCGCGAAGGTTTTCGCCGTCGAAGCCGACGACGCGCTGGCCGGGCGTCTCCCCGGCCTGCTGAAGTCGGACGGGCTGACCGTCGTCGGCGAGGATTTCATGCGCTTCGACCTGACGACGCTGGGCGCGGGGCCGTGGCTGGTCGTGGCGAACCTGCCCTACGCGGTCGCCTCCGCCATACTGCAGAAGGTCTTGCGCTGGGAGCATTGGACGACGGCGACTTTGATGTTCCAGAAGGAGGTCGCCTTGCGCCTGGTGGCCGGGACCGGAGGCGCGGACTACGGCCTGCTGGCGCTGTCGGTGCGCATCCGCGCCGACGCGGAACTGGCGCTGGAACTGCCGCCGTCGATGTTCCGGCCCCGTCCGCGGGTGGACTCGACGGTCGTGCACCTGCGCCGTCTGGCGGTCCCG
The DNA here is from genome assembly GCA_903874575.1 of uncultured Elusimicrobia bacterium. Classification (GTDB taxonomy): domain Bacteria; phylum Elusimicrobiota; class Elusimicrobia; order UBA1565; family UBA9628; genus GWA2-66-18. The sequence continues at coordinate 13,818 of CAIQSZ010000160.1, read as the reverse complement.
CGCGTGCCCGCCGCCGACGAGAAAATGTTCTGGCGCTTGGCGAAGGCCGCCTTCGAGCAGCGCCGCAAGATGGCCGCGGGCGTGCTGTCGAAGTTCCTCGCGATTCCGCGCGCCGAGGTGGAGGCCTCGTTCAACTCCGTAGGCGTGGCGGCCGAGGCGCGTCCCGAGGAAATACCCTTCGAGGCGTGGGCCGCGCTGGCGAAGTCTCTCAGTCGAAGCGCGCGCTGAAGCCCAGCCGCCGCCGATCCACGTCCGGCTTCAGCCTCAGGAGAAAGTCGTCCGTGGGATCGCGTTCGAGCCCCCGCTCCAGCCACGAGCGCGCCGTCGTGAAATTGCCGAGCCGCGCGCTTTCATAGGCCAGCACGCGATAGGTGAATCCGTCGGACGGCTGAAGGCGCGCCGACGCCTCGAAGTCGGCCAGGGCCGCGCGTTCGTCGCCCAGGCGCAGACGGCACAGCCCCAGCCAGCGCCGCAGTGGCGCGCTTTCGAAGCCGATGGTCCCCGGGGGCGCGAGCGGGACGTAGTGCGCCAACACGAGGTCTTCCTTGCTTTCGCGCAGTCGGCGGCCTTCCTCGAACGCGGCGAGGGCCTCGGGGGTCCGGCCCGCGCGGTACAGCGCTTCGCCGTAGCCTTCGACGGCCTTGGCGCTCCAGGGATAGACGCGGACCAGGCTGGACCAGAGCCGCGGCTCCGACGACCAATCTTGGATGCGGATGAAGCCCAGCGCGGCCCAGGTCGCGACGAGCAGGCGCAGGCGGGCGGGCCGGCCTCGCAGGAGCAGGGCCAGCGCGGCGCAGACTCCGGCGGCGGGCAGGTAAAGCCATCGTTCCGCCATCAGCCGCAGACTGAGGACGGCGGCGGGGACGATGTTCGAGACCAGCAACAGCGCGGGCAGGGGCCAAAGCAGGAAAAACGCGAGAGCCGGGCGCCCGCGGCGCGCGCGCGCGGCGAAAGTCAGCGCGGCCGCGAGCAGGCAGAGCGCGCCGCCGACCCACGACGCGCCGAGCAGCGGCGACGACGCGGGCAGGGCGAAGTATTCGATGCGCAGTCCCGCCGGCGCCAGCAGCACGCGCGTCGAGGAAACGAACGCGCGCGCGCCGTAGTACAGCCGCTCGGTCCAGGGCAGGAGCGCGGAGAGGTTCGTCTCGCCCGCGGGTCCCTTCAGCGGGCCGAAGCGCAGGAGCAGATAGGCCCCGGCCGTCGCGGCGTAGGCGGCGTGAGCCTTCGCGCGCCGCTTGAACTCGTCCGCGCCGCCGCGAAGCAGGTCGAGAAGTACGACCAACGCGAGGCCGACGACGCCGGTTTCCTTGGCCAGGCAGGCGAAGGTCAGCGCGGCGGCGCCCAGGAGGGGCCGGCGGCGCAGATGCGCGATCATTAGTCCCAAGACGCCCAAAGTCGTCAGGATCTCCTTGTCGAAGGTCACCGTCATCAAGGTTTCGATATGGACGGGCGAGACCAGAAACAACGCCGCCGCCGAAAGCGCGGCTTCCTCGCCCAGGCCGAGGTCGTGGACGAGCAGGGCCAGCAGGCCGCAGGCCAGCAGATGCAGGACGAAGATCGTCGCGCGCAGCGGCAGGGGCCGGCGGCCGAACGCGCCGACCAGCGCGGCATAGCTGGCGCTGGACAGCGGGCGCCAGGTGACCTCGCCCGTCTTCGGAAAGTAATCCGGCGAGGCGTAGAAAGAAAGCGGCAGGGGCCGGTCGTACGCCCGGACGTTCAGCAGGAAAGGCCGGTCGTCCCACATAAGCGGCGCGTCGAGCCGGGGGAAGTAAACCAGCGCGGCGCAGAGCGCGGCCAGAAGGAGAGTTCGGCGTCCCGCGTCGCAATCCGTCACGGCCGGTCAGCGGGGGGCGTTGGACGGCGCGCCGGCCATGCCGACGGCGACTGGAGCGGAGGGAATGGTGAAGTTGAAGCCCGCGCCCGCGCCGGGCGAACTTTCGACCCAGATGCGGCCGCCGTGAGCCTCGACCAAGCCCTTGCAGATGGCCAGGCCCAGGCCCAAGCCCTTGCGCTTGACCGGGTTGTCGTGCGTCTGATAGAAGCGGTCGAACAGGTACGGGAGTTCCTCGGCCGGAATACCGGGGCCGGTATCGATGACGGAAAAGCGGACGAACTCCTCATCCCGTGCGGCATGGATTTCGATGGCGCCGCCGGGGGGAGTGAATTTCAACGCGTTCCCGATGAGATTGGCCAGAATCTGGGCGACCCTTTTGGCGTCGGCGACGATGGGCAATGGATCTCCGACGGGACTGACCCAGCGCAGGCGGACGCCGCAACGCACGGCTTCCAATTCGGCGGACTCTACGGCTTCCTGGAGGAGAGCGGCGCCCTCGACCGGGCGGGTATAGACGGCGAAGCCGCCGGATTCCAATCGTACCGCGTCCTGCATCTGCTCGACCATCTCGACGACGCGTTCGGCGTTGGTCATGATCGCGCGCAAGGCTTTTCTGCGTTCGTCCGGCGTCGCGGTCTCCCGGGATAGGTAGGTCGCGTATCCGTGGATGACGGACATCGGGTTCTTGAGCTCATGCGCGACGTCCTGCATGAGTCTCGTCTTGGCGTCGAGCCGGTCCCGGAGTTCCGTCAAGTGTTCGTTCATGCTCATAAGGAATACGAAAAGATGATAGCATGGAAACCGATGGTTTTGGTAATATCCACGGCGCCCAGCGCTCTTTCCAAGCACCCGGAGGAAGTCCCAGCCATGATCGATACCTCGCAGTTCAAGAACGGACTCGTTTTCGAAGATGACGGGCAGATCGTCCAGATCATCTCTTACCAGCACCATCGCAAGTCTCAGTCGGCGGCCGTCTACCGTACGACTTTGCGGGTTCTCGCCAACAACGCCGTGATCGAGCGCTCTTACGCCTCCGGCACGAAGTTCCGCGAGGTTCCCGTAACCAAGCGCGAGAAAATTTATTCCTATGACGAGGGCGACAAGGCCGTGTTCATGGATAATGAAACTTATGAGCAGGTTTCCTACCCCAAGGAACTCCTTGGCGAATCGGCCAAGTTCCTGCGCGAGAACATGGAAGTCCTCGGCGTTTACGTCGACGGCAAGCTCACCGCCATCGAACTGCCCGCGAACGTGGTTTTGACCGTCACCTCGAGCGAGCCTGGAGTCAAGGGCGACTCGGTCTCCAACATGAATAAGCGCGCCACCCTCGAGACCGGCCTTGAGATCTCGGTGCCCTTGTTCGTTAAGGAGGGCGACCGCATCCGCGTCGATACCCGCAATTCCCAGTACGTCGAGCGCGTGAAAGAATAACCGCCGGGGTCAGGCTTGCAGTTATTGAAGTTATCAGGAGTACGTACCAGAAAATAACTTCAATAACTGCAAGCCTGACCCCACCACCTTGATGATTAAAGGCGTCATCTTCGACATCGACAATACTCTGACCGACTTCATGAAGATGAAGCGGGCGGCGGTGGACGCCGCGGTGGAGGGGATGATCGACGCGGGCCTGCCCGGATCGAAAGACGAGCTCGTCGCCGAGGTCTTCGACGTGTACTGGAAAGAGGGCATCGAGGACCAGAAGATCTTCGATAAGATTCTGAAGGCGAAGCTAGGCAAGATCGACTACAAGGTGCTGGCCGGCGGCATCCTGGCCTATCGGCGCGCGAAGAACGGGACGATGGTGCTCTATCCGCGCGTAAACCAGACCCTGATCGAACTGATTCGGATGGGACTTAGACTGACCGTCATCTCGGACGCGCCGAAGATGGAAGTGTGGCTGCGCATCGTCAGCTTGGGCCTGCACCACTACTTCGACGAGATCATCACCTCCGAGGACTTCGGCGTCAAGAAGCCCGATCCGAAACCCTACCGGCGCGCGCTCGAGGTTCTGGGCACCAAGCCCGACGAGACGCTCATGGTCGGCGATTGGCCGGACCGCGACATCAAGGGCGCCAAGGGCGTCGGCATGCGCACCGCCTGGGCGAAATACGGCGACACCTTCGGCACGAAGGAGTCGGGCGCGGAGTTCGAACTCGGCGACATCCATGATGTCGTCGATGTCATCCGCAAGGAGAACGGGATTGACCCGGTGTGAGAAGGCGGCCGCTCTGTTGTTGCTGGTCGTATCTACGGCCGTTCCCGCCCATGCGCTCAAGACCGAGCGCCTCGCGACGGCGCGCACCGCGTCCGGCGCCGCGGTCGAGGCCGAAGTCGTGTCCGGCCGGGCGTTCGTCCGCTTTACGGCGGACGCGACGGCGGATGCACGCTCCGCCGCGCTTGCGGGCATCGGCGCTTCGATCAACCAAGAGTTCCCGAAGCTGGGTTGGACCTCGGTCCGGCTTCCGGCCGGCCTGAACGTGGCGACCGCGCTCACCCAACTGCGCGGCTTGCCCAAGGTCCTCGACGCGCAGGCCGACTTCGCGCATCGCGTGAGCCGCGCGCCCAATGATCCGCTCGTCAATTCCCAGTACCAGTTTTCGCAGGTCGACGCGTTCGGCGCCTGGGAGTATGAAATCGGCGACTCGAGTCGGGTGACCATAGCCGTGATCGACGCGGGCATCGAGGGGACTCATCCCGACCTCTCCGCGAAGATGAGCGGGCTTGCGCACCAGTTTTGCGACCCGGGCCCGGACAAGGTCGTCAACGGCGACGATCTGGCGTGCGTGACGGCGGCCGCGACCGCCGCGTGCGATCACGCGACCCGCGTCGCGGGCGTCGCCGCGGCTTCGTCCGACAACGGCGTGCAGGTCGCGGGAATGTCCTGGGGGGCGCGGCTCTTGTCGCTTAAGGTGTTCCGCGACCCGGACTGCACGACGGACTGCTCCGATGCCGCCGGCGCCTGCGCGACCGACGATCAAGCCATCGCCAACGCCCTCAATTTCACCATCAGCAAGCAGAACACCGAGCCGTACGGCCGTATCGTCGTCAATATGAGTCTCGGAGGCCCGCCTCCCTGCGGCGGCGTCGTTCAGGCGGCGGTGACCGACGCCAATAATGCGGGAATCGTGGTCATCGCGGCGGCGGGCAACGATGGCTCGGACGTCAACTCGCCGGGCGATTGCGCCGGCGTCATCCCGATGGGAGCCACCGACGTCAACAACGACGTGGCGGGATTCTCCTCCCGCGGCCCGCGACTGGCCTCCAACGGCCTGGTTGCCCCGGGCGTCTCGCTCGTGACCACCGACGTGGGCGGGAAGACCGCGAATGCGACCGGCACCTCGTTCTCCTCGCCGATGGGAGCGGGCCTGGCGGCGCTGGTGCTGTCGGCCAGGCCGTCGGCGACGCCGGCGCAGGTGCAAACTTGGATGCGCGCGGGCGCGCAGGACATCGGCCGGCCGTCCAGCGTGCAGGGCGCGGGGCGCATGAACGCCTACCGCACGATGCGGCTGGCGGTGAAGGGCACTCTGGCCGGCTTCGACGGCGAGCAGAAGGTGATTTCGTTTCCCAATCCTTTTCGGCTCGATCGGTCGCCCATGGTCAGCTTCGCGATCCCGCCGTCGCTGGCGGGCTCGGGCTTCGCGCTCAAGATATACACGCTCGACGGCGGTTTCGTGCGGGAGCTTAAAGATCCCGCCTGGGACGGCAAGAACGCCGACGGAACGACGGTCGCCAGCGGCACCTACGTCTTCGTCGTGAAAACGGACAAGGGCTCCGCGCGCGGACGCATGACGGTGATCCGGTGAGCGGGAGACTGTTCGTCGCCTCGGCGGGTTCTAGGACCATCGCTTCGCGCGTGACAAAGGCCGACGACGCGCCGTCGCGCGGCAAGGGCCTGCTCGGCCGGGAGTCCTTGGACGCCGACGAGGGGATGTGGATCGTCCCGTGCCCGATGATCCATACTTTTTTCATGAAGTTCCCGATCGACGTCCTGTTCCTGGACCGCGGCCTGGTCGTGCGCCGCGTCTTGGAGAACTTGCAGCCGTGGCGCCTGTCGCCTTGGGTGCTGTCCGCCCACAGCGTCCTCGAACTCAAGGGCGGGGTCCTTCGCGGCTGCGTGCGCGCGGGCGACCGGCTGGAGATTCGGCCTTCATGAACGCTCCCGGCGCCCAGGTTTCCCGGTTCGTCACGCCGTCCGGCGTCGAGCTTCAGCGCTATTACGGGCCCGAGACGCCGACGACCGGCGAGATCGGGACCGCCGGCGAGTATCCGTTCACGCGCGGCATCCAGAAGACCATGTACCGCGGCCGCCTGTGGACGATGCGCCAGTACGCGGGCTTCGGCCTGGCCAAGCAGACGAACGCGCGCTTTCGCTGGCTGCTCGAGCAGGGACAGACCGGCCTGTCGACGGCGTTCGATCTGCCGACGCAGATCGGCCTGGACGCCGACGACCCGAAGGCGAAGGGCGAGGTAGGCCGCGTCGGCGTGCACGTCGCCACCATCGACGACATGGAGGAGCTGTTCGCGGGCATCCCGTTGGACCAGGTCTCGACCTCGCTGACCATCAACGCGACGGCGTCGGTCCTGCTGGCGTTCTACGTCGCGCTCGCCAGGCGCCGCGGTGTCGCGCTGGCGGCGCTGAAGGGAACCCTGCAGAACGACATCCTCAAGGAGTTCATCGCGCGCGGCACGCAGGTGTTCCCAGTCGCGCCGTCCATGCGCCTGTGCGCCGACGTGATGGAGTGGTCCTTCGCGAACGTCCCGCAGTTCCACCCGATCTCCATCTCCGGCTACCACATCCGCGAGGCCGGCTCCGACGCCGTGCAGGAAGTCGCCTTCACTTTCGCCAACGCGCGGGCGTACGTTTCCGAGCTGAAGCGCCGCGGCGTGGATATCGACGCGATGGGGCCCAAGCTGGCGTTCTTCTTCGGCTGTCACAGCCATTTCCTGGAGGAGATCGCGAAGTTCCGCGCCGCCCGCCGCGTCTGGGCGCGGATCATGAAGGAGGATTTCGGGGCGAAGGATCCCAAATCCCAGGCGCTGCGCTTCCACGTGCAGACCTGCGGCTCGACGCTCACCAGCCAGCAGCCCATGAACAACGCGATGCGGGTGGCGTGGCAGGCGCTGGCCGCCGTCCTGGGCGGCGCGCAGTCCTTGCACACGAACTCCTACGATGAGGCGTTGGCCCTGCCCACCGAGGAGTCGGCCCGGCTGGCCCTGCGCACGCAGCAGATTCTGGCGCACGAGACCGGCGTGGCGTCGACGGTGGATCCGACGGGCGGCGCGTGGGCCGTCGAGGCGCTCACCGACGAGCTGGACCGCCGGATCGTCGAGACTTTGAAGCGCCTGGGCGCGGGCGGGGGGATGCTCAAGCTCATCGAGGAGGAGGTCCCGCAGCGCGAGATCCAGGAGAGCGCCTACCGCTACCAGCAGGACGTGGAGACCGGCCGGCGCAAGATCGTCGGCGTCAATACGCTGAAGCTGGGATCGGACGACGGCCCCGTCGGGCGCGTAAGCGCCGCTTCCGTGAAATCCGCAGGGGAGGCGGACCAAGTCAGGAAGCTCAAGGCCTTCCGCCGCAGCCGCGACGCGAAGGCGTCCGCGGCCGCCGTGCGCCGCGTGGCCGACGCGGCCCGCGGGCCGAAGGAAAATCTGTTTCCGCACATCCTGAACGCGGTGGAAGCGCGCGCGACGCTTGGAGAGGTCTTCGGCGCGCTCCGCGAGGTCTTCGGAGAGCACCATGTCCGTTAAGGGACTCCAGCGCAAGCGCACGGTCCAGGAGATATTGGCCGAGCAGAAGCTCCTCGACGAGGAGCAGCTCAAGCAGATCGGCGCGGACTGCTTGAAGACGGGCAAGAGTTTCCAGCAGTCGGCTCTCGACCTGAACTTGCTCGCGAAGGGCGCGATTCTCAAGGCGCTCTCCCAGGAATGGCAGGTGAAGGCCGTGGACCTCCAGCAGATGGAGCTCGACGCGGAGATCGCGAAGATCATCCCCGAGGCGGTCGCGCGGCGGCACGTCGCGATCCCCTTCGCCAAGGAGGAGAACCAGCTCTTCGTGGCGATGGGCGATCCCCGCGACGTTTTCGTCTCCGAAGACTTGAACCTGCGCACGGGCCTGGACATCCAGTCCTATCTGGCCCTGCCGCACGACATCCTCGCGGCGCTGGACGCGGCCTACGGCCGCGGCGAGGGCGCCGCGTTGAACCGCCTGATGACGGACGTGCAGGCCACCAACGCCGCCCCGCCTACGGAAGGCGAGCTCCAAGTCCAGAAGGAGGAGCAGAAGACCGACATCACGGACGTCGACGCTTCCGCGCCGGAGGTCGAAAAGTTCGTCAACGCGATCATCCTGGGCGCGCTGTCCATGAAGGCCTCGGACATCCATATCGAGCCGTTCGAGGATCCGACGGGCAAGAACTCGAAGATACTCCTGCGCTACCGCGTGGACGGCATGCTGATCCCCGGGCCGTTCACCGTGCCGTGGGGCTATCGATTCGCGGTGGCCGCGAAGATCAAGATCATGACGAACTCGATGAACATCACGGAGCGGCGCATCCCCCAGTCGGGCCGCATCCAGATCCTGGCCCAGGGCAATCCCATCGAGTTCCGGGTCGAGATGGTTCCGACGGTCTACGGCGAGTCCTGCGTCATGCGCATCCTGGACCGCAAGTCGGTCCAGGTCGACATCATGAAGATGGGCTTCCTGCCGGACACGCTTGAAAAACTGCTAGGCCTGCTCAAGGGCATCGGCGGCAAGAAGAACTTCGGCCTGATTTTGGTCTGCGGACCCACGGGCTCGGGAAAATCCACGACGCTGTACGCGGCGCTCAACCACGTGAACCGGCCGGACATCAAGATCCTGACGGCCGAGAATCCCGTCGAATACAATCTCGACGGCATCGTCCAGGTTCCAGTCAATCCGGACGTGAAGCTGGGAGGCGACAAGAAGTTCGACTTCGCCTCGGCGCTGCGCTCGTTCCTGCGCCTGGACCCCGACGTCATCATGGTCGGAGAGATCCGCGACGAGGAGACCGCCCATATCGCCATGGAAGCCGCGATGACCGGACACTTGGTCTTCTCGACCATCCATACCAACGACTCGGCCTCGTCGATCTCGCGCTTGGTCGACATGGGCCTGCCCGCCTTCATGGTCGCCACGACCATGAAGGCCGTTCTGGCCCAGCGCCTCGCGCGCCGCCTCTGCCCGCAGTGCAAGGTCGAACACGACGCCAAGCCCGAGGAGATCCAGATTTTCGAGGAGAACAAGGTGGATCTTCCGAAGGGCGCCAAGCTGTTCGCGCCGCCGGCCGGCGAGAACAAGTGCGATAACTGCAAGGGCATCGGCTACAAGGGCCGCGTCGGCATGCACGAACTGCTCGTGATGACCGATACGTTGCGTCAGATCTGTCTCAAGGACGTCGCCGCGGACACGGTCCGCATCCAAGGGCAGAGGGAAGGCCTGCGCCTCATCGTGCAGGACGGTTTGGAGAAGGTGAAGATGGGCCTGACCACCGCGCGCGAGGTTCTGGGAGGCACCGAATAATATGATGGAGGAACGGGAAGCTCCCGAGATGAACGTCGGCCTCGCGCTGGAGCTTTTCTCCATCGCGGGCACGCTGAATTCCACGCCGGACCTGGATTTCCTGCTGCAAAAGATCGGGACGGCGGCCGAGCAGCTGACCGGATCCGAGGCCAGTTCCATCATGCTCGTCACCGACGACAAGAAGCACCTGTTCTTCCGCATCGCGTCCGGGGAGAAGGCCAAGGCGCTGAAGACGATGACCTTGCCTATCGGCCAGGGGATCGCCGGGCACGTGGCCCAGAGCCGTCGGCCCGAGCTGGTCAACGACACTCGCGCGGATCCGCGCTTCGCCGGCAAGTTCGACGAGGCCAGCGGCTTCGTGACGCGCTCCCTGCTCTGCGTGCCCATGCTGTTCCGCGGCGAACTGGTCGGCGTGGTCGAGGTGCTCAATAAAAGCGCGGGCGAGTACACCGAAGCGCACGTCGGCCTGCTGACCAGCCTGGCCGGACTGGCGTCGGTCGCCGTCACCAACGCCAAGATCATGGCGGAGCAGAAGAACTTCTTCTCCCACGTGCTCGAGATACTGGTCGGCGTCATTGAAACCGTCAAGCCGGGGATGATCGACTATCCTGTCCGCGCCGCGAAGCTCGCGTGCGCGCTGGGCCGCGCGCTGGGCGTGGACGAGTACGACTATCGCATGCTCTATTACGCCGGCGTCCTGCACAAGATCGGCTACGTCGCCTTCAAAAATCCGCGCCTGCTGGCGGACATGGGAGTGGCCGGCGCTTCCGAGGAAATGCTGCCGTCGTTTTCGGCGCGCATGCTCGAGGGCATCAAGATGATCGAGGGCGCGATCCCCACGATTCGTCATCATAAGGAGCAATGGGACGGTTCCGGCTATCCGGGGCGCCTGGAAGGCGAAAGCATTCCGTTGGGCGCGAGGATTCTCGGATTGGCCGTGAAGATGGAGGAACTTCGCGCGGCCGACCGCGGCCAGGGAGCGGAACTGGGCGTCCGCGCGTTGCGCGAGGCGCACGACGGTTCCGGTACCCGCTACGATCCGAAGGTGGTCGAGGCGTTCGAAGCGCTGCTCGAGTCCCAGGGGGGAACTTGGTGAGAGGCGAGCCCATCCGAGTCTTGATCGCGAAGCCGGGCCTGGACGGCCATGATCGCGGCGCGAAGGTCATCGTCCGCGCCCTGCGCGACGCCGGCTACGAGGTCATCTATACCGGCATCCGCCAGACGCCCGAGATGATCGCGGCCGCCGCCCTGCAGGAGGACGTCGCCGCCGTCGGACTCTCCCTGCTGTCGGGGGCCCATATGACGTTGTTCCCCGAGGTGGTCAAGCGCCTGCGCAAGGCCGGCCTGAAGGACGTGCTGGTCTTCGGCGGCGGCATTATCCCCGAAGAGGACGTCTCGGCCCTGAAGAAGGCCGGCGTGCGCGCGGTCTTCGGCCCCGGGACCCCGCTCCAGAGCATCGTCGAGTATCTCAACGAGAACCTGAAGGTTGCCCGCTAAGAACGATCCGCCGGATTTGATCAAACGCGTGCGCCGCGGCGAGCACGCCGCCGCCTCGCGCGCCTTGTCGTTGGTCGTCAACGAGGATGCCGTCGCCGACGTTTTGGCCAAGGACTTCTTCAAATGTTCCGGCGTCGCGCAGAAGCTCGGCGTCTGCGGGCCTCCCGGGGCGGGCAAGTCTACGCTGCTCGGGCGCCTCATCGCGCGCTACCGCGCCGAGAAGATCAAGGTCGGAGCGCTGATGGTGGATCCCAGCTCGTCCGTGTCCGGAGGGGCGTTTCTGGGAGACCGCCTGCGCGTCATGGAGCATGCGACCGATCCCGGAGTGTTCATGCGTTCGCTGGCGTCGCGCGGCATGATCGGCGGCCTTACGCACGCCATCTTCGGGGCCATCCACGTGCTGGAGGCGCTGGGCTGCCGCAAGATACTCGTCGAGACCGTGGGCACCGGGCAGGATGAGGTGGACATCGCCTCCGTCGTGGACACCGTCCTTTGCGTGACCACGCCCGCCATGGGCGACGAGATCCAGGCCATGAAGGCCGGCGCCATGGAAATCGGCGACATTTTCGTCGTGAACAAGGCCGACCTGTCGGGCGCGGACAGGGCCGTCTCCGCCCTCCGGGGCGCGCTGGGCCTGGGCCGCTCCGCCGGCCAGGAGCCCCAGGCTTGGGGGCCTCCGGTCGTCGCGACTTCCGCGTCGAGCGGCGAGGGCGTCGCGGAACTCGCCGAAGGAGTCGAAGCGCATTGGCGCTACCTGAAAGACAGCGGCGAGGGCCGCGCGCGCCTGAAGAAACAGCACGCCGCCGAACTCCGGTTTTGGATGCAGCGCCGCATGATCCAGGCCGCGCTGGACCGCGTCAGCGATAAAAACCTCGAGGACCTTCTGGCTCTCAGGACCGATCCGGCCTCTCTGGGCCGCAAGCTCATGAGGGCGCGATGAAGCTTCATCACGTCGGCGTGGCCGTCGCGGACTTGGATGAGGCGATCTCGCGCCATGAGCGCATGGGCCTGAAGCTGGCTCACCGCGAAACGGTCGCGTCCCAGCAGGTGGAGGTCGCGTTCATGGGCGACGGGCCGTTCGTCGAGCTCTTGGCCGGCGCCTCTCCCGATTCTCCTGTCGCTAGATTCGTCGCCCAGCGAGGACCGGGACAGCATCATCTGGCGTTTGCCGTGCCCAGCATAGAAGAGGAATTAAAGCGCCAGGCCGCCGCCGGCGCGCGGCTCATCGACGCCTGCCCCCGCATCGGCGCGTGGGGCCATAAGGTCGCGTTCGTCCATCCGAAAAGTCACGGCGGCGTATTGATAGAGCTCGTCGAGGAGTCCCACTGATGGCGATGAACGAAAAGCCGCAAGGAATCCCGAAGGCCGACAGGCAGGAAAAGAGGCCCGAGGTCAACTCCAAACTCCGGCTCCTGCATGAGAAGCGCGCGCGCGCCGAGGCGGGAGGCGGGCCGGAGCGCGTCGCGGCGCAGAGGGCGCGGGGCAAACTGACGGCGCGCGAGCGCATAGACATGTTGGTCGACGACGACAGTTTCGAGGAGATCGATCTCCTCGTCGAGACGAAGTCCGCCGATTTCGGGCTGGGCGAGCGCTATCTGGCGGCCGACGGCGTGGTCACCGGATTCGCGCGCATCGGCGGCCGGACGGTGTGTCTGTACGCTCAGGACTTCACCGTGGCGGGCGGCTCGCTGGGCCTGGCCCACGCGATGAAGATATGCAAGGCGATGGACATGGCCATCACGGCGGGCGTGCCGCTGATCGGGCTGTGCGACTCCGGCGGCGCGCGCATCCAGGAGGGCGTCGAATCCCTGGGCGGCTACGCCGAGATATTCTATCGCAACGTCCAGGCGTCCGGCTATGTGCCGCAGATCTCGGCCATCTTGGGGCCGTGCGCGGGCGGAGCCGTCTACTCTCCGGCGCTGACCGACTTCATCTTCATGATCGACGGCGTCAGTCATATGTTCATCACGGGTCCCGAGGTCGTGAAAGCCGCTACCGGCGAGACCTGCGATTTCGAGAGCCTGGGAGGCGCCGACACCCATTCGCGCCTCTCGGGCGTGGCGCATTTCGTGGCCGGCTCGGAGCACGATTGTTTTCGACAGATCCGCGAACTGCTCGATTTCCTGCCGCAGAACTGCCGCGAGACGCCGAAGGCGGTGATGGCCTCGGACGACCCGCGGCGCGAGAGCGATCTGTTGGAGCGCGTCGGCGAATTGGCGGCCGGGAAGGCTTATAAGATCCATGAGGTGATCTGGGAGATCGCGGACGGGCATCAATTCTTCGAGGTGCATAAGAACTTCGCGCGCAACATCGTTTGCGGCTTCGTCCGCCTGAACGGCGAATCGGTGGGCGTGATCGCCAATAATCCGAAGGTCCTGTCCGGAGCCCTCGACATCGACGCGTCGGAGAAGGGGGCGCGCTTCATCAACTTCTGCGACTCATTCAATATCCCCCTGCTGACCCTCGTCGACGTGCCGGGCTACTGGCCGGGGCTGGAACAGGAGCACGGCGGAATCATCCGAAGGGGCGCGAAACTCCTGTACGCGTACTGCCGCGCGAGCGTGCCGAAGGTGACCGTGGTATTGCGCAAGGCGTACGGCGGCGCCTACGACGTGATGAGTTCGAAGCATATCCGCGGCGACGTCAATTTCGCCTGGCCGTGCGCCGAGATCGCCGCCGTCGGCCCCCAAGGCGCGGTCAACGTTCTTTATAAGGCGGAGTTGAAGGCCGCCCAGGACCCGGAGAAGCGCCGGGCCGAGTTGATCGCCGAATACACCGCGAAGTTCGCCTCGCCGTTCCAGGCCGCCAAGCGCGGTTACATCGACGAGGTCATCGAAGCGCGCGTCACCCGTCCCAAGGTCATCCGCGCATTCAAGTTCTTGAAGGGGAAGAAGGTGGAACGTCTTCCCAAGAAGCACGGCAACATACCCATATGAGGGGGTCAGGC
>CAIQSZ010000159.1 GCA_903874575.1 uncultured Elusimicrobia bacterium | reverse complement strand
GTCGCGCGGCCGAGGGCGGCCGGGTTCCAGTAGGACGCCAGCGGCCCCTGCGCGAGGGCGACGCCCGCGCCACCCATGCCCATGGCGCGCGGTCCCATCGTGTTCCATTCGACCGCGGAGGCGGGCGCGGCGCAGAAGACGGCCGAGGCGACGACAATAGCGAGGAGTTTATTCATAGCCCGGAGTATTACATATCTTCCGTGATTTTGGGAATGCGCCCGAGTCCTTCCGGGTCGCGATTTGATACCATGCCTGCCCCATGGAAATCGGCATCGTCGGGCTCCCCAATGTCGGCAAGTCCACCATCTTCAACGCGCTGACCTCCGGCAACGCCGCCGCGTCGAACTATCCGTTCACGACCATCGAGCCCAACGTCGGCGTCGTCGCCGTTCCCGACGCGCGTCTCGGCCGCTTGACGGAACTGGTCAAACCTAAGAAGACCGTTCCGACCTCCTGCCGCTTCGTGGATATCGCGGGCCTGGTCAAGGGCGCCTCTCAGGGCGAGGGCTTGGGCAACAAGTTCTTGGCGAACATCCGCGAGGTCGACGCCATCCTTCATATGGTCCGCCTGTTCAAGGACCCGGACGTGGTGCACACCATGGGGGGCGTGGACCCCAAGCGCGACGTCGAGGTCATCGAGACCGAACTGATGCTCGCCGATCTGGCCAGCCTGGAGAAGCAGTACGACAAGGTTTCCGGCAAGGCGAAGTCGGGCGACAAGGCCGCCAAGGAAGCGCTGGTCGTCCTGGACGCGCTGAAGAACGGCCTCTCCGCGGGCAAGCCCGCGCGCGCGTTGGGCCTGGACCCGAGGTCCATCCAAGAGTTCGCGCTTCTGACCTCGAAGCCCGTTCTCTACGTGGGCAACACCGACGAAACCCCCGACCCGGCCGTCATCGCCGACTTCCAGGCGTTCACGAAGGCGCGCGGCTGCGAGTCCGTGGTCATCTGCGGCAAGCTGGAGAGCGAAATCGCCCAACTCTCCGGCGACGATCGCGCCATGTTCATGAAGGATTTGGGCATGGAGACGAGCGGCCTGGAGAAGGTCATCGTCGCGGCGTATAAGACCCTCGGCCTTTGCTCCTACTTCACCGTCGGCGAGATCGAGGTCCGCGCCTGGACCATCCCCGTCGGCGCCAGGGCGCCCCAGGCCGCGGGCGTCATCCACACTGATTTCGAGAAAGGCTTCATCAAGGCCGATATCTACGGCTACGCCGACATCGACAAGCACGGCACCGAGGCCGCCCTGCGCGAGAAGGGCATGATCCGCTCCGAAGGGAAAGAATACGTGGTCAAAGACGGCGATGTCTGCCACTTCAAGTTCAACACCTGAGGCGCGCGTCGCGCGCTGCCGTCATTTCGGGACCTGCGGCGGTTGCTCCCTGCAGGATCGTCCCTACGCCGAGCAACTGAGCCACAAGAGGGAAAAGGTCGCGGCCGCGCTGTCGGCGCTGGACGGCCTGCCCGCGCCGTCCATCCAGGGAGCGCCGCGGGAGTGGAACTACCGCAATAAGATGGAGTTCAGCTTCGGCGACGTGTATCCTCCGGTGCCGGGATCGTGGCTTCGCCTGGGCATGAAGCCCAAGGGCCGCTGGTACCATATCCTGGATTTAGAGGAATGCCATCTCCCCAGCCCCGAGGCCGCGCCCCTGCTGGCCGCCGTGCGCGCTTGGGCCGAGCGGGAGAAAGTTCCGCCTTATAACTCCCACAAAAAAACGGGCCAACTGCGCCACCTCGTCGTTCGCGAGGCCAAGAACCGTCCCGAGCGCATGGTCGTGCTGGTGACCACGACGGGAGAGATCCCGAAGGCCTCGTTCGTGGAGGCCGTGACATCCGCCTATCCCGCCACGACCATTCTGCTCGGCCGCAACGCGAAGGTTTCCGATACCGCGGTTTCCGATTCCATGGAGGTGCTGACCGGCCCGGGCCACGTGACCGAGACGCTGCATTTCGCCGATGGGCGGGTGGACTACCGCATCTCCCCGCAGTCGTTCTTCCAGACCAACACTTTAGGCACGCAGTTGCTCTACGGTCTTCTGCGGACCTGGACCCGCGAACTGAAGACCGAGCTCATGCTGGACCTGTACTGCGGCGGCGGCGGCATCGCTTTATCCCTGGCGGGCGCGGCCGGCAAGGTCGTCGGCGTGGAGTCTAACCCGGCGGCCGTCGCCGACGCGAAGGCCAACGCCGAGCTCAACGGCCTGACCAACTGCGAGTTCTACGGCGCGACCGCGGAGTTCATGCTCCCGGCGCTTCTCGACATGCGGCCGCAGGCCGCCGTGATCGACCCGCCGCGCGCCGGCCTTCACGCCTGCGCGGCGAAGGCCCTGCTCGACGACTCCCCGCCCGTGTTGTTCTACGTTTCCTGCAACCCCGACGCCCTCGCCCGCGACCTCGCCGTCCTCGCTCCGCGCTACTCCGTCGACCGTCTCGTCTGCGTCGACCTCTTCCCGCACACCGACCACGTGGAAACCGTCGCCTGGCTCACCCGCCGCTGATACCCGGTGATCCGGTGTCAGGCTTGCCGGTTTGCAGTTATAGGTAAAATAACTGCAAACCTGCAAGCC
>CAIQSZ010000158.1 GCA_903874575.1 uncultured Elusimicrobia bacterium | reverse complement strand
TAGAGTCCTTTCGCCCCGCTTCTCCGCGGGCTTTCGCGTTAGTTCGACCTCGCAAGGCGGAACCCGACGCTGCCGTCGCGGTTGTCGGGGAGCTCGCGATAGCGGATATCAGCCCGCAAATTTTCCCTGGATGCGCGGCTGCCGAAGGGACTGCCCCGTACCACCCGGCAAGTGCCTCCGCCTTTGTACGCTCCGCCGTCAGTCGGCGCGCCGGTATATGAATTCTGATATGTGTCTTGCATCCACTCCCAGACATTCCCTGACATGTCGCACAAACCCTGAGAGGTGTCACCCCCCGCAGATGATTTCGAACACACCGGCATCGTGGTTTTGCCGGACACCACGGCCTTGCGCCTGTCCGGATCATTGCCCCAAGGATATGTATAGTTCTTGTTGCCGCTTTTCGCCGCGTACTCGAATTCCGCTTCGGTGGGTAATCTTACCCCCTCATATCCAGTCTGCGTCGCCATATAAGCGGCAAAAGCTGACGCTTGGGCCCAACTCACGCAGTTGATCGGGTGGAGTTGACGGCCCTTCTTGCCCCAATTGCAGGCGTTATAAAATTCATCATTTTCTTCCTTCCCATGTTGAGCGTCATTTTCTCTCCCAGGTAGGGCGGCTAATTGAGCCGGCCCGGTTAGTGAATCGTAGTACTCCTGGTATTGCCAGACGGTAACCAGGGTCTTGGACATTTGGAAAGCAGGTATTTCAACCGTATGGATCGGCTGGGCATCTGTAAACAGTGCGGTCCCCATCTCGAACTTTCCACCGGGAATTTTCTTAAACTCAACCGGGTTGCGTGCCGATGCACGGTGCTCCGCCATAAACTCAGCCATAGCTTTCACTTCGGTTCGTCGGTCTGCAATCGCGTCCAAATCTGCCTTCATAGAATTCCCCCAGGAGGGGCCCGCAGAGGCGGCGACCAAGCAGATAAGTCCCGACATTGTGACAGCGTTCTTCATCCGTTCACCTCATTGTTCAGCGCGTTTCGTACCTTCTATAACTAATTCCGGTTCATGGGCATGAGCCGATGGGGCAAGGAATTAGGACCGGCGGTCCTATCGATCGATAGGACCTGGGTGTAGACGGTCTTCTTGCCGTGGATGCGCGCGGCTAGGACCATGCCTTCCTCCGCGCGATTCCGTCAACCGCCTCCCAGCGCGCTCGCGGCGCTCATCACTTTTTCGGCGATGCCCTGGAATAAAGTGGGCATGAATTTCTTGAGCGCGACGCCGGAGACGAGGACGACGCCGACGACGACGGTGAGCATGAGCAGGTACTCGACGGTGTTCTGGCCGCGGCGCGAACGCGCAAGACTCTTGATTTCCATAGGGCCTCCGATTCAGCGGCGCCTTACGGACACGGCGGCCTCTTAAAAAGTTCCCGCTATTTGCCGCCTCCCGAGCCGCTCGCGCTCGCCGCGCCCATGATGCTCCGCTGAATATCGGCGAACAAGGACGGAGCGTACTGCTTCGCGAGGAGGCCGGCGGCGACGATAAGGGCGATGGATGCGGCCGTCGCGGCGAGAGCCCATCCGAATTTCTGCCGGGCCGCGGCCGCGCGCGGCTTCACCCGGGCGGCGAGCCCGGCGGGCATCTGCGCCGCTCCCGAGCGGCGGAACGCCTCGGACGCTCCGCGCAGGCGGGCGAGACGCGGGCCGCATTCCGCGCATTCGGCAGGCAGAGGTTGTAGACGATCGGGCCGTAACGGCGGACGAAGTCGTCGTGATTCACGCCGGCATCCCGGATTCAAGCATCGAACCCTTGACGGAGCCGCTCGCACGTAGTATTATTTCGATATCAAAATATGGCGACTAAATACCGAGGCACTCAAGACGAGGTTCGGGCGCTCAGCGCGCTGATCAATCTGATGCGCGCCTCGGAAGCTTGCGCGACCTCGTTGCAGCGCGAGATCGCCGACAAGCGCTTGACGGGAAGCCAGTTCGGAATCCTCGAGGCCTTGCTGCATTTGGGCCCGGTCTGCCAGGGGGAGCTGGCCGGAAAGCTGCTGCGCAGCTGCGGAAGCATAACTTTCGTCGTCCAAGGACTTGAGAAGAAGGGGCTCGTGGAGCGCCGGCGCGACGGATCGGACAAGCGCTTCGTGACGGTGCGACTGACGGACAAAGGGACGAAGCTGATCGGAGGCATCTTCCCGGAGCACGCGAAGACGGTCGCCCGGCAATTCGGCGCGCTGACCGCGCCCGAGCAGGACGAGTTGCGGCGGCTGTGCCGCAAGCTTGGAAAAGCGATCGATCAGGGCTGATTTTTTCGACTTTATATTTCTATATCGAAATAGTAGGAGGAAATATGAACCGCACTATTGAGAAGGTCTTCAAAGGCGCTCCCGAGCATTGGGTCGGCGACGGATTCCACGTCAGCAACTATTTCCCCGGCGCGACGGACTTCGAGAAGCGCATGAGCCCGTTTTTCCTGCTTGATTACCAGAAGCCGGAGGAATACGCGCCCACGACGCGCAAGCGCGGCGTCGGCGCGCATCCGCACCGGGGCTTCGAGACCGTGACCATCGCCTATCAGGGCTCGGTCGCGCACCGCGACAGCGCGGGCAACGCCGGCGTCATCCGTCCCGGCGAGGTCCAGTGGATGACGGCCGGCGGCGGCGTCCTGCACAACGAATTCCATGAGGAGACGTTCGCCAAAGCCGGCGGAATCATGCACATGATCCAGATCTGGGTCAATCTGCCGCGGCGCGACAAGCTGACGGCGCCGAAGTATCAGGGACTCACGAATCAGGTCATCGTGGAGACTCCGGCCGAAGGCGGCAAGGGCCTCGTGCGCGTGATCGCGGGCGCCTTCGAGGATAAGAAAGGGCCGGCGTCGACGTTCACGCCCGCCCACATGCTGGACCTGCGCCTGAGGCCCGGCGCGAAGGTCCGCCTGCCGACGCCGAAGGACTACAACACGGCGCTGCTCGTGCTGCAAGGCAAGGTCAAGGCGAACGGGGCTAAGGCCGCGACCGCGGGGGAGTTCGTCCTGTTTAAGAACGACGGCGACGAGGTGAACGTCGAGGCGGTCGACGACTCAATCGCGTTGTTCCTGAGCGGCGCGCCGATCGAGGAGCCGCTCGTCCATTACGGGCCGTTCGTGATGAACAGCGTCGATGAGATCAACGAGGCGATCGAGGACTTCAACTCCGGCAAGTTCGGCGACTTGAAGGACTAAGAGTCTTTCCTCATCCATTCCTATCGAAGCGACGGTCGAATAGAACCGAGCCGCGAGAAAACGCTCTCAAATCGAAACGCGGCAAGAGCCCGTCGCGCTTTGCCGCTGCGGCCGTTCGGCTAAAAATCCGTTCTGCGACGGGGGGCACAAGAAGGCGAACTTCAAGGGCTAAGAGCCATGCTCGGGCGGCGGTAGAAGCTCGACGAGGATGAGGTGAGGCCGGCATAAGATCCGCACTCGCGGCGCGAGATGGCCTTCCCAGCCGAGGCCGCGGCTGACGAGGAGCTGCACTTGTCCAATGCGGTGAAGCCCCCCGGCTGCGATTCTTCGGGCCACATGGCTAAGGGTGACGATCGGGCCCCAGAGCGGAAGGCAGACCTGACCGCCGTGAGTGTGTCCCGACAGGACGAAATCGACCGCGTCGCCGACCACGAGAGCCGCGTCGGGGCGGTGGCTGAGCAATAGACGCGGCCGAGGCGAGCCGTCGGCGAGGCGAGCGATGTAGCCCGGCGCTTTCCAGTCCCATATATCGACGCCCAATAGCGTGAGCTGCGTCCCCGCCGCCTCGATAACCCTGCGTTGGCCGTTGAGATTCTCAAAACCGGCGCGCCGCAACAGTCCTTCGGTCGCGAAACCTCCATCGACGTTGCCGGTGACGAAGTACTTGCGCCCAGCGGGCTCAAAGCTGGCCAGCCAGTCGCCGGCGACTCCCGCCAGCGAGGGGTGGTTGATCATATCTCCGGTGAAGACCACGAGATCGGGCTTAAATGCGTTGGCCTCCCGCCGAACACGCTCATGCAGCGCCCCGATCGTGTCGGTCTGCAGGTCGGAGAGGTGCGCCAGCTTGACCTTATGCCTCAGGCCGGGAAGCCTGACCTCGACTCGCTGGACCTCGAGGTTGTTGGGCTCCCATACCTCCCGCATAAAGCGGCGACGAGGGCGCATACGCATGTCTTGAATGTGTTGAACGTGATGCGCGCGTCGGGATCCCACCGCCGCAGCGCGTAGAAGACGGCGCCGAGACTCATCAGAACCGCAAGGAGATCGATGCCGAGATTGAGCCAGCCGAAAGCGTTCCAGGCCACGCGACTTTAGGGTTTGAACCCGATTTTGGACGTTGATTTCTTTGGTCCCGCCATAAGTTGCCGAATGGCACTGAAGATGTTCTGTATGTGGACGTCGTGGCTCTGCGTTTTACGCTGGTCTCGATGGCGACCGGGGTATTGAGGACGCTGGAAAGCATGACTGCGCCGTACTCGGTAAAGACGTAGGGAAAATAACGGCGCCCGCCGCGGCCCATCTTTGAGGTTGCAAAATGCAGCCTCAAAGATTTGGCCTCATCAGAGGTCAATTGGAACATGAAATCCTCAGGGAAGCGTCTTGGATTGCGGCTGACCTGTTGGTTGAGGCGTTTGGTCGTGACGCCGTAAAGAGCCGCGAGGTAAACATCAAGCATGACTTTGTGGCCGCGGATCAAATAGATGCGGCGCTCGATTTATACTACCGGAATTATGGATTTCATTGGGGCCCACTGTACATACGAATGAACCCCGCCTTTTGTTTCCTTCCAATCCTACTGTCCTCTCCTGGTCGGCGGGAGTCATACCGCTAGCCCCATC
>CAIQSZ010000157.1 GCA_903874575.1 uncultured Elusimicrobia bacterium | reverse complement strand
GCGGAGTCCGGCTCGCTCCCGGCGGCCCGCGCGGCCGCGACCCAGTCCGACGGCTTGCGGCAGATCGTCAGCGCGCCGGAGAGACCGGCGAGAGCGGGCAGAGGGCTGGCCAGCACCGGCAGGCCGGTGGCCAGGCACTCGTAGGTCTTGGCCGGGATTACGCCGCGGTTGTACTCGTCGTCGACGTAGGGGAGCAGCAGGGCGTCGACGCCGGCGAGGAGTCCGGGGAGTTCCTCGTGCGCGACGCAGCTGCGCAGGCTGACGGACGGCGGAAGGGCCGGCGGCGGCTCCTTGACCGGGCCGATCAACTCGACCTCGAAGCCGGCGTCGGCCAGCGCGCGGACGGGCTCGTAGTCGACGGCGCGCCAGAGCGTGCCGAAGTAGCACAGGCGCCGGACCGGCGCGGGGGGGCGCGCCGGCAGGAAGAACGCGGGCCCGACGCCGTGGTGGAGTTCGACGACGCGCGGGTGCAGGTCTTTCTTGTCGTCGTACAGCGTGTGCGAGGTCGTGAGCACCAATCGCGCGCGCGCCATCAGCGCGGCCTCGGTCTCGGCCAGGTTCGGCGGCGGGGAGGGAAGCCCATAGAAGTTGTCGACGCAGTCGTAGACCACCAGCGAGGGCGCCAGTTGGTCGAGGATGGCCAAGGTCGTCGCCGTCGGCAGATAGGCGAACACGACGGGCCCGCGGCGCAGACCTCGGTCGTGGAGCAGGTCGGCCAGGCGCGGGGCCAGCAAGGAGGCGTTGGCCTCCCGGAACAGCCTGCGCGTCGGCGGCAGCACCAGCGGGCTCACCACGCTCACGCCGTGAGGGGCCGACGCCCGCCGCGAGGTCCTGCGGCGCAGGGCTCGGCGCAGGCGGGAAGCGACGCGCCCGAGGTCGCGCAGGCCGGGCTCGCGGAAGCCGGTGTTCTCGACGAAAAATACGCGATGGCCGGCCTTCGCCCACTGCGCGGCGAACGCGTGATGGCGCTGCCAGGTCGCGTCCCACTCGATGCTCGACAGGATGACGACGTCGAACGGGCGGGACTTCATCGCGCCTGCGGGTCGCCCTGGCGCCGGGCGAACCAGTCCCAGCGGCCCGCCGCCTTGCCCGCGAAGTCGCGGTCGTCGTCGAAGCCCGTGATCTCGGTGCGCTTGAGCAGGAGCGGATCGCGCCCCGGCCCGTTGACGCCGTACAGCGAGCAGCCCGCGCGCGCGAACCCGGCGGCTTTCGCCGCCGCCGCCGTGCGGCGCGTCGCGGCGCCGTGCGGCCAGGACATGACCGTGACCGCGCGGCCGAGCGCGTCCTCGAGGCGACGGCGCGAACCCTCCAGCTCGCGGGCCAGCGCCGAGCCGCCGAGCGCATCGAGCCGCGCGTGCGTGAGCCCGTGCGCCCCGATCTCGGCGCCGGGAACCTTCGCGAGCTCGCGCAGCTCGTCCCAGGCCAGATGCGGCCGTCCGGAATCGAGCAGCCCGGGGGTGACGCAGACGGTGAACGGGATGTTCTTTTCGGCGAGCAGCGGCGCGGCGGTCGTGAGCGCGTCTTGATAGCCGTCGTCGAAAGTGACGCAGAGCTCGGCGCTTCCGTCGAGTTTCGCGCCGCCCAGGCAGACGGGCGTCCCGAATCGTCCGGACGCGATCGCCTCCAGTTGCCGCGCGAAGGCGCCGGGCCGCACGCACAAGCCGTACGGGTCTCCCGGGATGTCCGTGCCAACGCAGTGGTAGCCGAGGATTCTCAGCCCGGGCCGCGCGTCCGCGCCGACCGCGGCGGCGACCGCGCGCCACAGAGAGTGCTTCCAGCTCACGAGGACTTCCCGAGCTTCCAGGCGATGAGCGCGCCCGCTGGGACGCGCAGGAACGCGGGCCGCGCGAAGTCCCACTCGCCGACGGTGTCGGCCGCCTTCGCGCCCAGGCCGCCCTTGAAATCAGCGACGCCGCGCGCCGCGTCGGGGTCCGCGCCGCCCAGGTCGTAGGTCGTCGCGCCGCGGCGGCGGGCTTCCAAGATCAGCGCCCACAGCAGGGCGTAGGACGCGTAGACCTTGCGCGCCTGCGCCGTCGAGGCCGCCAGCAGGTCCACGGCGGAGCCGCCGAACACCGCGCACGCTCGCAGCGCGACCGTCTTGCCGTCGACGACCGCGCGCTTGAGCAGCAGTTGCGGGCCCAGCGCCCGGCGCAGGGAGCCGAGCTCGTCGGCTCGGTGCTGGGGCGCAAGGCCCTTCAGCGTCTCCATCTCGCGATAGACCGTCTCCATCTCGGCGGGATCCGCGTCGGCCCAGTCGAAGGCCGGAGCGCGCGTCTCGCCGCGCTTGAGGTTGTGGCGCCAGTTGGACGACAGGCCTTCCTTGAGCGCGGCGGGCTCCGGCGTCAGGTCGAGCAGGTAGGTGCGGTTGCGGTCGAGCGGGCGGGCGGGACGCGTCCAGCCGGCGTCGCCCATCGCGGCCGGAATCGCCGCATCGAGCGCACGGTAGGAGCAGACGCGGCCGTAGGACAGAACCCCACCTGCGGCCGCGGCCAGCGCGGCGCGCAGGCCTCCATCCCAAAGCACGGGATCGCCGACGGGGCCTCCTCGCGACCATATTAGTCGGGCGCCGCCGGGCGCGCTCTTGACCAGCGCCTGCGCCGCGGCCAAGGGCTGGACCTCAGGGCCGGCGAACACGCGCACGCGCCGCCAGCCGAAGTCCGCCTTGTGCCGCGCCCACGCGGAGGTCTGGAACGAGTTCGCGCCGGGTACCGCGGACAGCGCGGCATCCCATGCCGCGTCGTCCTTCGTCCACGCCCGCCAGGTCACCATAGGAAGTGCGCCAGCGCGACCGTCTTATCGTCCTCGGAAGCGGACCCGAGCACCGCGGAGGGAAGGTCGGGCCACGGCAAAGCGGTCAGGCCCTCGGCGGCGAACACGGCGCGCGCGGAGGCGAGGTCCTTCGTCCGGAAGGCGTAGCCGTAGGGAACGACGCCTTCCGGCAGGGACGGGAACACCGGCGACAGCCCCCTCCGGCGCGCCAGGCCGTCGCATCGCGCCCACAGCGCGCGGCGGCGAGAGGCCTCGACGGCGGGGTCGGCGCAGGTCAAGGGACGCCCGAGCGCGGGGCACGGCGCCGCGGGGGCGGGCAGGACGCGCTCTGAATCCGGATCGGGCCCGACGTGGCCGCTGGCGTCTCCGCGGGCGCCGCGCAGAACGGTGAGCGC
>CAIQSZ010000156.1 GCA_903874575.1 uncultured Elusimicrobia bacterium | reverse complement strand
TGCTCGACGAGGCCACCTCGAACCTGGACGCCGGCAGCGAGCGCGCCGTGCAGCACGCGATGGAACGGCTGTTCCCCGGCCGCACCGTCGTGATGATCGCGCACCGCCTCTCGACCGTGCAGAAGGCCGACCGCATCATCGTGATGCGCGCCGGCCGCATTGAGGAAGCCGGGACGCACGCCGAACTGCTGGCCAAAAACGGCGTCTACGCGACGCTGACGCGCTACCAGCAGCTCGAAACGCCGGAGTCCTGATCATGCGCGCCGTCGTCTTCGACATGGACGGGGTGATCGTCGACAGCGAAGCGCAGTGGAAGTCGCTGGAAGGCGGCTACTTCCGCACGCTGGCGCCCGCGTGGACCGAGGCGCACGACGAGCGCGCCGTCGGCCTGGGCGTGGAGGACCTGCACCGCTTTCTCGTGCGGGAGTTCGACGCGCGCATCGACCTGCAGGATTTCCTGGCGCACTGCGAGGTCACCGCGCGCAAGGTCTACCAGCAGAACGTGGAGTGCGCGGAGGGCTTCCTCGACCTGGCGCGCCTCCTCAAGCACCAGGGCGTCAAGACCGCCATCGCCTCGTCGTCGCCTTCGCGCTGGATCGGGATGGTCGTGGAGCGCTTCAGCCTGTCTCCGCTGCTGGACGCCGTGGTTTCCGCCGACGACGTGGGCGGGCGGACCAAGCCCGCGCCCGACATCTACCTGGAAGCGGCCTCGCGCCTGGCCGTGCCGACCGTCGAGTGCCTGGCCATCGAGGACTCCTCCATCGGGCTGCTCGCGGCCAAGCGCGCCGGCATGAAGGCCGCCGCCTACCGCAACGGCTCCAACGACGGCCAGGACCTGTCCATCGCCGACTTCGAGCTGGCCAGCTTCTCCGGCCTCAGCTACGACAAGCTGGTCTCGCGCCTGCACCGCTGAAGGCCCGCCCGACGGCTTCAGTCGAGGGATATCCCGCGGCTGAGCCGGAGTGTGGAGTCGACGAAGGCGGTCCACTCGCGGCGGCGCCGGGCGCGGAGCGCCTCGTCGGACTTCGCAGAGAAGGTCCTCTCGACGCGCGCGCCGGCCAGCGCGTCGGCGTCGGGAACGCCGGCGGCCTTGGCGGCCAGGACGGCGGCGCCCAAAGCGCTGGCTTCCACTTCCTTGCGGCGCTGAAGGACCGCCCCCAGGACGTCGGCTTGGAAGGACATCATCGCATCGCAGCGGGACAAGCCGCCGGCGACGCGGGCGCGCGCGATGGGCAGGCCCGCGGCGGCCATCGCGGCGGCGGCGTCGGCGACGAGCATGCACAGGCCCTCGGCGACGGCGCGGACCAGGTCGTGCCCGGTGGTCCGGGCGTCCAGGCCGAAGAACGCGGTCTTCGCCTCGTAGTCCCAGCGCGGCGCCCCCAATCCGCCGAGGGCCGGCAGTGCGAGAACGCGGCGCTTCGAGCGCTTGAAGGCCGCGCCGAGATCCTTGGCGTCCTTCATCAGCCCCAGGTTGTCCTTCAGCCATTCAAAGGAGGTGCCGGCGGCGTGGACGGTGCCCTCCAGGTAATAGCCGCGCAGGGCGCTTGACGTGGCCGCCACGGACGTCAGGAGTCCGGGCGCGCGCGCCGGACGCGGTCCCGTGTGGCGCAGGAGAAACGCGCCGGTGCCGTAATTGACGACGGCCTCGCCCGCGCTGGACGCGCCCAGGCCGACGGCCGCCGCCTGCTGGTCGCCGACGGCGGCCAGCAGGGGGAACCTGCGCCCTTTGCGCTCGATCACGCCCCAGTCTCCGGAGGAGGGGCGGATGGAGGGAAGAAGGTCGGCCGACAGCCCCAAAAGCGACAGCAGGCCGGGATCCCAGGCCAGGGTGTCGAGGTTCATGAGCAACGTCCGCTGCGCGCACGTCGGGTCCGCGGAGACGACTTCGCCGCGGGTCAGCCGCGCCGCGATGAACGTGGACACCGGCGCGCACAGAAGCCTGCCCGCGTCGGCCAGCGCGCGCACCTTCGCGTCGCGCTCCAGAAACCAGCGTATCTTGGGCGCCGAATAGTACGGCGCCGCGTACAGGCCCGAGAGCCTGTGGACTTCGTCCCGCCGGTCCCGAAGGCCGTCGACGAAGTCGACGGCGCGTCCGTCCATCCAACTGGGCGCGGGCGCGGCGGGCTTGAGGGTGGCGCGGTCGCAGAAGACGACGGTGGAGCGCTGGACGGCCAGGCCCGCGGCGAGCACGCGGTCCTTGGGACCGAGCCCGGCCAAGACCGCGTCCAGCGACGCCTCGAGGGTTCCGGCCAACTCCGCGGCGTCGTGCTCCGCCCAGCCCGGTTTGGGACGGTAGGTCTTCACGGGACGCCGGGCCCGCGCGACGACGCGGCCCCGCAGGTCGAACAAAACGGCGCGGGAGGAGGAGGAGCCTTGATCGAGGGCGACGATAAGGTCGCGCGCCTTCACAAAGGCTTGACCCTGAGCTCCGGCGACACGACGCGCTCGCCCAACTCCGCCAGCTTCGCGCGCAGCTCCTTGTCCGCTCCGGGGTCTTCCAGCAGCTTATTGACGAGCGGCGACGACGGAGCCAGGACCTTCTCGTAGGCGCCGGCGGCCTTGATAAGGTCGAGGACCTTCTTCTTGTCCAGGAACTCCCACTTCACCGCCTGCGCGAGCGAGACCTCGTACCGCGCGCCGAAGGCGCGGACGTAGCCCCTTTTCTTGAGCGACTCGCTCACGGCCTTGCCGGCCCTGTCCGCCTCGGCCCGAGCCAGCTCGACGGCGGCCAGCGCGCTCCCGTACGCGTCGACCAGCGCGGCCAGTTCCGGCTCGCCCGACGCCTTCGCCGTCGCCACCGGCATCCCCGCGTACTGGTCCTTGAAGATAGGGCAGATCGGCTTGTAGTCGCACCAGCGGCAGACGGATTCCGCGGGCTTCGGGTCGAACTTTTCCCCGATGATGGACTCGGCCGTGGCCACGATGCGCGCCTTGAGCTCGTCCACCAGCGCCGGGCCGCGCCGCTCGGCGCGATGCTCCCTTAAAGTCGGCAGATGGTAGAAAACGAGCTCTCCGATTTCCGCGCCCAGCAAGGTCTCGCATGCGTACTGGTACATCGTCAACTGCGCGTCCGACTCCAGACGGCCGACCGCCAGCTTCTTGCCCGTCTTGTAGTCGAGGATGCGCAGGCGTCCGTCCGGGAGCTTGTCCACGCGGTCCACGCGCCCGGTGACCGGAACGCCCTCCACCTCGAAGGTGTAGGCGTACTCGACGAAGAACGGCACGTGGAAGTCCTTCACGTGCTTGCGATGGAACTCCTGGAGGATGCGCTTGCCCTCTTCGAAGTATTCCAGCTCCTGGCCCGGGTCCTTGTAGCCGCCGGAAACCCAGACTTCCTTGTAGCTCTTCAGCAGGTCCGGCAGCGACG
>CAIQSZ010000155.1 GCA_903874575.1 uncultured Elusimicrobia bacterium | reverse complement strand
CTTTACGACAAATCCCGACGGCGGATCTACCGGGGCCAAATGGACGACAGCCGCCCCGGAAATGGAAAGCCGGTCACGGGCAAGGACCTTCGCGCGGCCCTGGACGCCGCGTTGGACGCAAGACCCGTGCCGGCGGATCAGCGTCCCAGCGTGGGCTGCGGCATCAAGTGGAAATAGCCCTTTAGAGCGGCGAGCCGGATCCGCCGCCCGGCGGGCGCAAGCCTCCAAAATACCTGAGGCCTTGTGCGCCCTGCCCTCCGCCGGACTTGGAACTATGGGGCCCTTGACAAATTCTGGATTTTCGTCAATCTAATGGGGGGGTAAATGGAATCTATGGAAATTAAAAGGACGTCATTCCCCGCCTTCCTGTTTTCCTTCCTCATGGCGGTGGCTGTTGCAGAGTGCAAGGCTGAGCGGACGAAGACGGCCGACCATCCGGTCGACGCCCTTATTCTCTTCGATGCCGAGGATATTTTATGCCAGGGCCACTCGGGGCTGAGCCGGGAATCCGCCGGAATCGCCGTTTCCGCGCTCGAGCAAGGGGCCTTGAAAGCTTTCTGCCGGGAACCGCTGGCGAAATCTTTTTACGATAAGGAGTCGCACGCTATTCTTATCCCGGTCGGCGAGTGCTTCGAAAAGCAGGCGGTGGCGGCAGCCGTTGCCAAAAACTCCGCCTATTTTCTCGAGTCCAGGGACCTAGGAAGACGGCGTTCTTCGGCGGCGAACGACGGCAAGTGCGTCCGAATGTTCGGGCCCGGAGGGGAGGGCGAGCGACGTCGCGCGAAACTCATGAGATCGCCCACGCCGGCTCCGGTTATAGACGGTACCTGGGCGACGAACAGCGATTTAACGACTGCGCCGACGGCGCGCGAAGGGCGCGGGACGGCAACCGCGGCTTCCTCAAATGCGGACCGGAATTACATCCTCTACGACAAGCGCGGGCGCCGAATCGAAACGGTGAAAGGGTGGGATGCGGCGATGGAGCGCCTGGGAAAAGGTTATGCGAGTTCGTACAGCGTCGACACCAGGGGAATAAAATTCGACCCCCTGCCGGCCGTCACGCTGCCTGCCAAGGAGAACAAGGGTGAGAGAGACCAATTACGCATGAGGGGCGCCCCCGCGGATTCGAAAACGAACGGGAGAATAATAGGGATTTACGCGGGAAAAACGCTGGTCCATATCGCGACCACGCGCCCGGAACTTGAAAGCTGGATATACGGCACCGCGGCGGCGCAAAAGAACTTGGACCCCAACACGCATTACTCTTGGGGCGACGTGGAGACGATCGAGGCTCGAGAGGAGGAACGCCGGCGCCGGGCGGAAGAGGCGAGAAAGCGTATGGAGGCGCAACTACTCAAGCAACGGGAGCAACGGGCGCAACAGGAGCTTGCAGCAAGGCAGGCTATGGAGGTTCCCGCCGTCCCAGCGCCTGCGAAAACGGCGCTTAAAGATTGCGGTTCCGATCAAAAATTGGAAACTGATACATGTTTACATGTCGAAAACAACAAATGCTACACATACACTCTGCAGGATCCGACCAGGCGTCCTCTGAGCCCCGATGCCTGTGCCCGATATGCGCCCCAGTGCGCCGATTCCAATGACAGGTTCACATGGCAATCCGGAGAGGTCACCTGTTACAAGCGTGTCGTGCAACCAGGCCTTCTTTGGGGGTCTACGGTGAAGTGCTTCTCTTACAACCCTCAAAGTGCGAATGCGAGTATAGAGGTTCCAGTGAGTTTATGCACCCCGTGAATTCCGTTTTTGGGATAGATACGCGTTGAGCGCGCTTGACGAATTACGGCTTTCCGTCAGTCCTAGAGGCGGGTGAACGCGGGGAGGAATGGAATCCATGCGAGGATATTCTCGCGTTTTCTTGGGTTTCTTCTTCATGGCGGCCTCTGTAGCGCAGGGGAAGGCCGAGCCGGCGAAGACCGAACTGGCCAAGACGCCTGACCATCAGGTCGACTCTCGCACTCTCTTCGACGCCGAGGACATTTTATGCCAGGGCCACCTGGGGCTGTCCACGCAATCCGCCGGAACCGTCGTTTCTCTGCTGGAGCAGGGAGCGTTGAGGGCCTTCTGTAGGGAGTCGCTCGCGAAATCTTTCTACGACAAAGAGTCACGCGCTATCCTTATCCCGGCGGGCGAGTGCGCCGACAAGCAAGCGGTGGCGGCGGCCGTCGCCAGAAGCGCCGTCGGATTTCTGTATTCCGGGGACCGGGAAAGGCTGCATTCTTCGGCGGCAAGCGACGGGAGGTGCGGTCGAATGTCCGGGCCCGGAGGCAAGAGCGAGCAACGTAAAGCGAGAATAATAAAATCGCTCCCGCCGGCTCCAGTTTTAGAAGGCGGCGCCTGGGCGGCTTCCGCCGACGCGAGCCGAAATTACATCCTCTACGACAAGCGCGGGCGCCGAATCGAAACGGTGAAAGGGTGGGATGCGGCGATGGAGCGCCTGGGAAAAGGTT
>CAIQSZ010000154.1 GCA_903874575.1 uncultured Elusimicrobia bacterium | reverse complement strand
TGCGTGAAAGTATTAGCCACGCCGGGGTCCGTGAGGTCGTCGGCGGGGACGTACACGGCCTGAATGGAGGTGATCGAGCCCTTGTTCGTCGATGTGATGCGCTCCTGGAGCGCGCCGATCTCGGTCGTCAGCGTCGGCTGATAGCCGACGGCCGACGGCATGCGGCCCAGCAACGCCGAGACTTCGGCCCCGGCGAGCACGTAGCGGAACACGTTGTCGATGAAGAGCAGAACATCCTGGCCTTCCTTGTCGCGGAAGTACTCGGCCTGGGTCAGCGCGGTCAAGCCGACGCGGGCGCGGGCGCCCGGAGGCTCGTTCATCTGGCCGAACACCAAAACGGTCTTGGAGAGGACGGGGGAGCCGTCGGACAGCTTGGCCTCTTCCATCTCGCGGTATAGGTCGTTCCCCTCCCGGGAGCGCTCGCCCACGCCGCCGAACACGGAGACGCCGCCGTGCTCCTTGGCGACGTTGTTGATCAACTCCAGTATGGTGACGGTCTTGCCGACGCCGGCGCCGCCGAACAGACCGACCTTGCCTCCCTTCATGTAGGGCGCGAGCAAGTCGACGACCTTGATGCCAGTCTCGAAGATTTGCGGTTTGGTGACGAGGTCGACCAAATCCGGGGCCGCGCGATGGATCGGCAGATGCTCGTCGGATTGGATCGCCGCGGCGCCGTCCTTCGGCTCGCCGAGGACGTTCATCAAGCGGCCCAGGCAGGCCCGGCCGACGGGCACGGTGATCGGAGCGCCGGTGTCCTCGACGGAGGCGCCGCGGGTCAGCCCCTCGGTCGCGCCCATCGCGATGGCGCGCACGACGTTGTCGCCGAGGTGGCTGGCCACCTCGACGGTCAAAATCGTCTCCGCGCCGCCCGACGAAGGCATTTTTATCTTCAGGGCGTTATAGTTCGCGGGAAGCTTGCCCGCAGGGAACTCCACGTCGACCACGGGTCCGATGACTTGGACGATCTTGCCGGTGTTCATGATAGAGCTCTCCGTATCAGGCGACCGGGGAACAGTCGACCTTGTGGAATCTCACGCCGTAACGGCGCAGGCCCGCGACGGGAGCGCCGACGGAGCGCACCTCGCCGCGGATATGGATGGACGGCGGAAGCTTCAGATGCAAGGTCATGCCTTCCTCGAGCAGGGCGTCGGTGTTGAATGCCATGCCGCCCTGGGACAGGTCGATGATGGCGCCGCGGCAACGCGAGGCGCTCGAGTTCGCGCCGGCGAGACGGAAATCCAGCGGGATGTCGACGGGGATGCGAGGGTGGCGTCTTTTCTCGGATACGGTCATGGTTTTGGCGGTCATTGTTCTCCTAAAGCAGGGTTCAGCCCGCGAGCGCTTCCGCGCCGCCGACGAGTTCAGCGATCTCTTTGGTGATCATCGCCTGACGCGTGCGATTGGCGTCCAAGACGTACGATTCACGAAGCTCTTTCGCGTTCTTCGACGCCGAGTCCATGGCGTTCATGCGCGCGGCGAGCTCCGCGGCCTGGGACTCGAGAAGAATACGGTAGATCTGGGCTTTGATGAAGCGCGGCAGCAACGCAGCCAGCAGAGTGCGCCGGCCGGGCTCGAAACCGTAGTCGGGCAAGGCGACGGCGTCCGGCACGACCTCGGGGGTCGGGATCGGCAGCAGCGCGGCGGTCAGCAGGCGCTGTTGGGCGACCGACTTAAACTCGTTGTAGAGGACGGTGACGGAGGACGCTCCGCGGTTCAGGTACGCGTCGATGACGGCCTGCCCGACTAAGTCCGCGTGCGTGAACGATATCTTAGGGAAAACGCCGACCAACTCGTGGAGGGTCTCGATGTCTTGGCCGCGCAGGCGGTGGACGAAATCGCGGGCCTTGCGGCCGACGACGATGCAATACGTTTTCTTCCCTTGACGCGCGCGGAACCAGTCCTGCGCGCTGCGCAGGACGTTCCCGTTGAACGCGCCGCAGAGGCCCTTATCGCCGGCGACGACGACCAGCAGTTCGGGCGCCTGCTCACCTGGACGGGGCCGCCGCTGGAAAAAAGGGTGGATTTCGGGCGCCATGCCCGCGGCGAGGTCGGCGCGCTCCTGCAGCAACGCCAGTCCGCGCACCAAGCGTTCCATCTTCGACGCGAACGGCCGCGCCGCCAAGATCGCCAGTTGCGACTTGCGCATGCGCGCCGCCGCGACCATCTTCATGGCTTTTGTGATCTGCTCGGTGGATTTCGTCGACTTGATCTTGCCGCGAAGCTCTCTCAG
>CAIQSZ010000153.1 GCA_903874575.1 uncultured Elusimicrobia bacterium | reverse complement strand
TGAGGTACTCCAGGATGTTGGCGCGCGTCATGGTGTCCGCCTCGTCCAGAAGCTGGGTGAGCCGCTCCATGCCGCCGACCACGAAATCCACGCTCTCCTTGATGTCGGCGTCGATCGCCATCAACTGCTCCCGGGTGACTTGGCGCAGCTTGAGCGCCTCGATGGCCACCTTGGCCTGGAGCTCCACCGGCAGCGCGGTCAGGGTCGCCCGGGCCAGATCGGGCTTCATGTAGCTGAGGACCACGGCGATGAGCCAAGGCTCGTCGCCGCGAACGAGGAAGAGGTTCCCGAGGCGCTTGAAATTCTCGTCGGTGATGTACGTGAACGGCTCGAACTTCTTCATCGCGTCCTCCTCGACTTCTTCCTCGGGCGGCGCAGGCGGAGGCTCCGTCGGCTTTTGGCCCATCATGACGTCGAGCGCGGCGGCCGATTCGGCCTCCTCCGTGCCGTCGCCCGCGCCCGGCTCCTCGGGCTGCTCGAGCTTCGATTCGACGTTGACTTCGGCGGCGGGCTTCTCGCGCAGGGCGGCGACGTACTGCCGGAAGAAACGCGCCAGCGGACCGAACAAAAAAGACAGGAACAGCAGCAACAGCATCGCATAAAGCAAAGGCAAATAGACGGACGGCCTCTTGAGGTCCTCGCGCCAGTCGACGAGGGGCGGCTTGTCGAAGCGCGTCGGGCGGAACGCGACCTGATCGGGCGCCAGCTTGTACTGGCCCATCGCGTCCACGATGCGGCTGCGCACCAAGTCCACCTGCGCCCGGTCCTTGAGCACGCCGTCGTCGTGAATGACGGTGACCTGCAGGCGCTTGAACACGGGTTTCAACGCGTACCGCTGCTCCTCGACGCCCTTGATTTGCTGGGCCTGCTGGGCCTGGGCCTGTTCGGGCTTCTCCGGGGACTGCTGCGCCGTGATCGTCTTCGGCTTGGGAATGCCGGGCAGGACGAAGGTCGTGGCCATGCCGCCGCGCGCCGCCGGCGCCTTCTCCTTATATTTTTCCGCCAGGCCCATGCCCGAGCGCGTGGACTCCTCGCTCTCGGCCTTGACCTCCATCTCCACGTCGACGAAGGGGGCCGCCTTGCCTTTGCCGAGGATCGGATCCAGGATCTCGCGCTGAATCTTGTCCTCCGATTCCGTCTTGATGCGGTGCTGCTCTTGAAGGAGCGTCAGATCGGGGGCGGAGATGGCCGCCGACGCCGGCGGGAGGGCCGGCGCCAAGACGAGCATGACGGCGAGCGCGGACGGTCGCATTCCTTTGTAGTGTAGGGGCCTGCTGTTACGAAATCAAGACAGATCGGTCAGGGCCGCAGGGACTGGAGGAAGTCCCGAACCGAGCGATTGTTCGGATCGAGCTCCATGACCTTGCGCCAAACCGCGACGGCCTTGTCCTTCTGCTCCATGAGGAAGAACGCCGAGCCCATGATTTCGAGGGCGGTGACGTTGTTCGGCTCGAGGTCGAGGACGTCTTGGGCGCGGCGCACAGCGGAGTCGTAGTGGCCGTCGTAGATGGACTGGCGGGCGTCGAAGACCTTCTGATCGATCCAGGTGAACTGCTCGGGGCCCTCGAGGCGGCGCGTCACGTCGGCCACGCCGGCCTCCTTCTCGACCATGTTCAGCAGGCCCAGCAGCTTCTCGTCGCGCGGGTTCTTGTTGAACGCGTAGCGCAGGGAGTTGACCGAGACCTTGAGGTCGCGGCCGTCCACGTAGGCGATCGCGCCCTTGCGGATGAACGTCTGGGATTCCTCGCCGCCGGTGGCCGCGGGAACGTAGCCGGTCACCGCCGCCAGGCGGGCGATCATCGTCTCGACCTGCTTGTTGCCCGGCGCGGCGTCCTGGGCCTGATTGAACTTCTGCGCGGCAAGCGCGAAATTGCCCTCCTGGAAAGCCTCCATGCCCTGCTTGATGAAGTTCTTGACCTGCGTGGTCGACCGATCCGAGCGCGACTGCCCGAAACGGAACGTCGCCGAGATCCGGGTGCTCGAGCCCAAGTCGTGGATGCCCTGCGCCAGGTCGAGCGTGAAGCTTTTGAAATTAAGGCCGAAACCGAAGTCCGTCTCTTGAACGCTGGGCAGGCCGAGAAGTCCGAAGCGGAACGCGAACCAGCGGGAGATCCAATACTCGCCGCCGAAGCGCAGATCGGTGGAGCCGGTGAGCACCTTCTGCGCGTCCATGGAGAGGGTCAAGCGCTCCTTGAACAAGCGCAGCGAATTGCCCAGCTTGATGGTGACCGGGTACTTGTCCTGAGTGTCGCCCGTGGTCTGGGCGAAGACGTTCTGCAGGCCCAGCCCCAGCCGATACGACGCGCCCATGGTCTTCATGGTCCCGAGATCGAGCGCCTTCGTGCTGTCGGACGAGCCCCCGATCTTGCGCGTGATCTGCTTGACCGTCATGCCGAAAAGGACCGTCTCCGTCACGCCCTTGGCCCAGGAAAGCCCCATCACCTGCTGCTGGTCGTTGAAATTTCCCATCGTCTTGACCGAGGTCGCGTCGCCGGTCGCGGGATTATAGACCGCGTCGACCTGCTCGAAACCCGAGCCTTGGAGCTGCGTCATGCTCAAGGCGAAGGTCGAACCGCCTTTGGTGGGGTGCGCGTAGCTGAAATAGGTCAGCTTGGTCTGCTGGAACAGCGTGGCCTGCATCGTCGTCAGCTCTTTGCGCTGTATCTGCGCCAGCCCCGACGGGTTCCAGTACGCCGCGGAGGCGTCGTCGGAGATGCCGTAATAGGCGCCGCCCATGGCCATCGCGCGGCCGCCGACGCCGAAGCTCATGAATTGGCCGGCGGTGCCGCCGTTCTGGGCGAGCGCGGGAAGGCCGCCAAGCGACAGCAGCAAGGCCAGGAGCCCCGGCCGGACACGCAGCCCCGCGGCGGCCCCGACTGCGGCCGGCGCGGGCGAAACGCGCGTTGAAGCGCGCCCCCTCACGAATTCATAGGGCATCACGTTTCGGTAGCCTGACGCTCCCGGAACCCGGGAGTCATGGCTTTGCGCCCCTGGCTTGCGCCAAGTTTGCCGTTATCGCCTATCCGGGTCTACGCCCACGCCGTGCCCTTGGATCATCCACCCCCCGATCCGAAAGCGGCGTGCGACACGGTTAGGATGCTACATCTGCAGTGTAACGGAATTATTGCCCTTGTCAAGGCCCACGGCCGAGGACGGAGGGGCCTGGACAAGAGCATCCCGTCCTGATACACTCGACCGCATGTCCGACATGGATCAGGACGACCATCCGGAACGCCGCAAGCGGACCGTCTGGCTGCTCATCGGCGGGGCGGCCTCCTTGCTTCTTCCCTTGCTGGGAGCGCTTTATCTGCACCTCAAGGAATCGGGCGGAGCCGATGGACCCAGCGGCCGCGGCGACGTCTTCGAGCGGCGGGATTCGGGCGAGAAGAAGCTCGTCCCTTCCCGGGCGGCCGTCCCTCCTTTGACGACGGCGACCCGCGCGACGCCGCCGGCGCCCGGAGCGGCATCCCGCGACGAGCCGTCCGCCGGCTCCTCGCTCGATTTCGTCAAGCCGGGAGCCGAGATGGCGGCGAAGTTCTCGGATAACCCCAAACCGGCGCCGGCCGGCGCGGCCGCGACCGCCGCCCCGCCCGCAGTCGACCCGGCGGCGGCCCCGGCGGCGGCCTCTCCCCCCGCAAAGACTCCCGGCAAGAAGGGAAAGAAGGATTTCGCGATGCCGAAACTTCAGCCCGGAAGAGGCTTCTCGCCCATGGGCGCAAAAAACTCCGGCTCCAGAACGCCCGCGACGGCCGCGCCCGGCGCGGGCGACGACGCGCAGGATCTGCTCAAGAATCTGCCGCCCGGCGCCGCCGACAACCCCCAGCTCCGGCAGTACCTCAAGCAACAGGGCAAGTAGCCCGGAATCGACGGGGCCGAGGTCAGGCCGAGACTGGCCGGCGGACCTTCGCGACGGTCTCCCCGATCTCGGACAGGTTCTC
>CAIQSZ010000152.1 GCA_903874575.1 uncultured Elusimicrobia bacterium | reverse complement strand
GACTTCGGGAAGCGCTCCGCCATCCAAAGCGTTAAAGATCCCCAGCCGCAGCCGAGCTCGAGGACGTCCTGCCCGTCGGCGAGCTCCGCGCGCTGCGCGGTCAGCGCGAGCATCGCGTCCTCGGCCTGGGCCAAGGTCTCGCGTCCGGTTTCGTACAGGCACGAGGAGTACTTCATGCGCGGCCCCAGCGCCAGGCGCATGAACTCGGCCGGGACCTCGTAATGCTGCTCGTTGGCCATCTGCGGCACGGGGGCCACCGGCCCGCGCATGATCGACGCGCGCAAGGCCGCCATGCGGCCGGCGGCGTCGCGTGATTCCGCGGACAGGCGCACGCCGCAGAGACGGCGGATGCCCGCGCGCGTCAACGCGTCCGGGACCCAGCCCGTCTCCACCAGGGTGATGGCGGTTTTCACGCGGCCCTCCGGGGAAACCAGGGAATGAACATCGACGTCTCGCGCTGATAACGACGGTAGTCCTCGCCGCGGGAGCGCAGGGCCTGCTCCTCGGTCGCGGGGATGCCGGTCACGCGTAGAAGGAAATAGAGCATCAAGGCGGGGGAAAGCCAGACCCGCCAGTCGCCGGGGGC
The DNA here is from genome assembly GCA_903874575.1 of uncultured Elusimicrobia bacterium. Taxonomy (GTDB): domain Bacteria; phylum Elusimicrobiota; class Elusimicrobia; order UBA1565; family UBA9628; genus GWA2-66-18. The sequence goes on along the minus strand of CAIQSZ010000152.1, from coordinate 12,722 downwards.
CATCAGCGCGTAGGCAAGCCAGTGCGTCCACTCGAAGAAATAATTGGGATGGCGAGAGTATCGCCACAATCCTTCGCGGCAGGTCTTCCCTTTGTGGGCCGGGTTCGCGCGGAAATCGGCCAAGGCCGCGTCGGCCGCGCGTTCTCCCGTGACGGCGACGAGCCAGAGGGCCGCGCCGGCGGCGTCTAGGAGCCCGAGCTCCCCGGAACGGGACGCCAGCGCGGCGAAGGGAAGCGCCAGCACCGCGGCCGACGCGCCCTGGGCCTGGAAGAACCAGAAGAAGTTGCGGTCGGCCGCGGCGCCCCACGACGCGCGCAGCGCCGCGTATCGGCCGTCCTCGTCTTTGCCGCGCACCCGGTCGCTGTAAAGGTGCCAGGCCAGCCGCGCCGACCACAACGCTCCCATCGCGCCGACGAGCGCGCGACGTCCCGGGTCCCCGGGCAGCACGGCCGCGCAGAGAAGCGCGAGAAGGCCGAGGCTGGCCGCCCAGCCCGCATCCACGAGGCTGGCGTCCTTGGTCCGGCGTTGAACGGTCCACAGCGCCGCGAAGAAGGCGGAGAGGACGAGCCAGCCGATGAGGAGCGTTATTGCCGAGGTCATGATCTCAAGCGAGCGATGAGCCGCCGCTTGAGATCCGCGTCGCCGGGGGCGGGTACGCCCCAGGTCTCTCGGGCCGCCCGGTCGATCCACCGGATCTGCGCGGCGTAACGCCGGCAGAACCAGCAGACGGCCATGTGAAGGCGGAGCATGACGCGGCGGGACGGCGAGGACTCGTTGTAAGAGTCGTCGCTGACCGCGCGCGCCACATCCGAGCATGACGGGATCCAGCTCATCGTTTCATCCATTTTTTCTCGAGGCACTCTCGCAGCTTATTGCGAGCCCGGAACATGAGCACCCCAAGATTCGTGGCTGAGACCCCGATAATCTTACAGGCTTCTTCCGTGGCTACGTTCTCCACGGTTTTCAACTGAAAAGCGGATCTTTGCTCGTCGGAGAGGCCTTTGGCGCATTCCTCGAGCCAGGCCTTGAGCTCGTCGTTGACGGCCTCCTCTTCAGGGCCGCGAGGCAGGCTGTTCCAGACGCCCAGGGAGCCGAAGCGTCCCGAGAAGGCCGCCTCCATGTCCTCGGTGGCCTCCTCCCTCTTATTCTTGCGGCGGCGCTCGGAGCACTTGTGATAAAGAACGCCGAACAGGAAGGTTTTAAGCGTCGAGCGGCCCTCGAACCGGTCGAGAGCGGTCAGAAAATCGGTCAGGCTGTCCTGAACGGCCTCTTGCGCGTCGCGCTCGGACAGGCCCCAGGAACGCGCGGCCGCCATGAGGGGGGACGTGAATTCCTCGACGAGGCTTTCCACCGATCCGGGCAGGCGCGCCTTGAGCTCCCGCAAACGGTTTTGGTCGCTCATTGGAGACCGAGATTCTATCATTTCGGTCCCAGCCCCCCACGACTGCGTTCTTCGCTATCCCGCGCGCGGACGCTTCAGGAGCCGGAGCAGCGCTCCGATTGCGAGCGCCGGCAGCCACACCCAGCGGATTTCGCTGAGGATCACGCGGCGGCCGTACTCGTTGAAGAAGTTCGCCGCCCCGATCGGGGAGACGAGGATGGGACGCCACGGCAAGAAGTAGCGCGAGCGGTTAAACGGCGCGAAAAATGTCATGCCCAGACCGCCGTTGGTCAGCGCGTCGAGCAAACCGTGCGACGCCGTGATGAGCGTGAACACGAGCGCAAGCCGCCGCCCCTCGCCCTTCCAGGCCGGCTTGAACCGTGCGGCAGCCGCCAGACCGAGGATCGCCGCAAACAATAAGGAGTGAGTCATGCCGCGGTGCCCCCACAGGTCGCCATACCGCACGCCCAGCTTGAAGCCGATCACGTCCGCGTCGGGCAGTACGGAGACCAGGGCGGCCATGTACCAGAACCGCCGGTCGCTCCGGCGTTCCGGCGCCGCCGCCTGGCCGAGCGCGCCGGCGGCGACGACGTGGGTGAAAAGGCTGGCCATGGAGGGGAGTGCTCCTCACTGGTAGCGGATGACCGCGGCCGAAAGGCAGTTTTGGGAGGGTTGCTCCAGGCCGATCAGGGCTTCGCCGCCGTTTTCGGCCGCCTTCTTCTTCAAGAGCTCGACGTTGGAGGAAAGTTTTCCGCCGGCACAAACGACGACGGAGCCGATCTCCTTGTATTTTTTCGCCGGCATCTGGCTTTTGAAGACTTCGATCTGTACGGCGGTCCGGCTGGGAGTAAACTTCTCCTGGGTGTTCGAGGAGGCGAATTCGGCGTGGGCGCAACCGGCGAGCGCCGCGGATGCGATCGTGAAAATAAGAGGTTTGAGGGTCATCGAGATCTCCTGACGACGGTGCCTGTGGTGGAAAAAGTCGTTACCCAGTTCACGGTTGTATGGGACACGCAGCCGCCCTTGGGCGTGCAGGATGAGGAAGTCCCGTAGACGGCTACGACGCTGCTTTTCGTTTTGACGTCGATGATGTATTCGCCGCCGATCTTCCCGGATTTTTTCCGGAGTTCGGCATACATCTTATCCAGGTTTATGATCGGCAGGGCGGTGGTGATCATTCCCAGTTCCACGTAGGGAAAATCCGGCTTTGTTTTCCTATAGATGACCACGTCTTCCGCGGGGACGGGGGGATAAGTCTCCCGCGCCGCTCCGTTGCGGTCGAAGCGCGCGATCTGGGTCGAACCGCAGGCCGAGACGAACGCGACCGCCGGTAGAAGCGACGCGGCCAGGAATTTGTTCATGGCTTTTGATGCTAACATTTCCCGGGATATGGAGTCCTCACGCCGCCGGGCCGCGCTGGACCGCTTGGTCGCCGCCGTCGAAGGGGGGGCGGAAAAAATAGACGCGGGATTTCCGGACCAGTGGCCCCGGATTTTTTCGGCCCTTTTGTGCGCGCGCAGGTATGCGAAGGCGTTCGAACTGGCCGAGGCCGCGCTGCGCCGGACGGGAGCGCCGAAGGCGCCCGAGGCGTTTCTGTGGCCGTGGTCGTTCAAGATTCATAGGGGCGTCGCGGAGAAGGGGTTCTGCCGCGAAGAGCTGGTCCGCATCGACGGAGCGGCCGCGGACGGCGGGTTTCCGCATTGGTTCGCCTATTGCCGCGGGGTGCTCCTGGACTATCTGGGGGAAAAGACGGAGGCGCTGGATGCGTTTCGCGGCGCGCGGAAGCTGCCGGGGGCGCTGTACGGCTGGATGGAGCAACACTCGGTTCGCATCCATTCGGATCTCGAGCAGTTTCCCCAGGCCGTCGCCGTCGGGCAGACGATATTGGAGCACGCGCCCGGGCACTGGTGGGTGCGGTGCCGGACGGCGGAGGCGCAACTGGCCTGCGGGCTTATCGACCAAGCGCTGGCGCAATTTTCCCGGGCCGAGGAGTTGAGCTCCGTGCGCGCCAAGCCCGAGGTCGTCACCTGGCACGGCGAGGTCCTGCTTTGGAAGGGCGACTATCTCCGGGCGATCGAAAAATTCGACCGGGCGGAAATCCTGGGAGGCCGGACGTTCCTGAACGGCTGGCGCGGGGCGGCGTACTTGAAGCTGGGGGATCTTGGGCGGGCCTTCGCCGACCTGACCGCCGCCGTCGAGCTCGATCCCAAGGACCGCGAGGCGCGGGTGTGGCGGGGAGAAGCGCACCGTCTCTTGGGACGTCCGGCGCAGGCCCTGCGCGACTCGACGCACGCCGACGCGGGGTGGTGGGGCTTGTTCAACAGCGGGCTGATCCGAAAATCCGGCGGCGACGAGGCCGGCCAGGCGGACGACGTCGCGGCGATCCCCCCGCACGTGACCGGGTTTCTCTGCGGGATTCTCGATTTGCCCGCTCCGCGCAAAATGACGGCGGCGCAAAGGGAGCGGCTTCTCGTCGAGGGACTGCGGCTTGCCCGGGGAATCCGGCGCAGCGAAAATTACGTCGTCAAGCACATCTGGCGGCATCTCCTGAAGGAGCGCGCGCCCGACGCGAAAATATGATCTGGATCAAGTTCTTGACTTTAATACGGATTAATGTAGAATATGAATACGATGGCGTTCATTCAGATTATGATCGTTCTTCTTGTCGTTACCCTTCTCCGGGCGCTTACGAGCGCCCAGGAGAGGAGGCTTAGCGAGATTTAAGCAGCACCGCCGGATTCGCAAAAGCAGACTCCCCTGAGAGAAAAAGCTCGGGGGTTTTTTATTGGCCGCGGCTTCGGCGGATGGACGGGAAAGAAAAGCATGGAGACAGCGATGAGTTCAGCCCAAGAGACGGGCGCGGCGGCGTCGGGTCGGACGATGACGGGAGCTCAGGCCATGGTTCAAGCCTTGGTCGAGGAGGGCGTCGAAGTCGTTTTCGGCTACCCCGGCGGCGCCATCATGCCCATGTACGACGCGCTCCACGTCCACGGCGGCGCCCTGCGCCATATCCTGGCCCGGCACGAGCAGGGGGCGGCCATGGCCGCCGACGGCTACGCCCGTGTCACCGGACGGCCGGGCGTGTGCGTGGCGACGTCGGGTCCGGGGGCGACCAACCTGGTCACCGGCATCGCCGGCGCCATGCTGGACTCCATCCCGATGGTCTGCATCACCGGGCAGATTTCCGGCGCCTTTCTGGGGTCGGACGCGTTCCAGGAGACGGACATCATCGGCATCACCGCCCCGATCACCAAATGGAGCTATCAGATCACCCGCGCCGAGGAGATTCCCGAGGTCTTCGCCAAGGCGTTCCACGTCGCGCGCAGCGGACGTCCGGGCCCGGTGCTGCTGGACGTCGCCAAGGACGCGCAGTTCGCCAGCCTGGATTTCCGCTATCGGCGTCGCCCGCCCGCGCCCAAGCCGGAACTGGACCTGGACCGGGTTAAGGAGGCCGCCCGCCTGCTCAACGAGGCCCGGCGCCCCTGCATTTTCATCGGGCACGGAGTGCTGCTTTCCGGCGCGCAAAAAGAGGTCGTGGCCCTGGCCGAGAAGACGGGCATCCCGGTCGGCAGCACCTTGCTGGGCCTGTCGGCTTTCCCGCCGGACCACCCGCTTAACGCGGGCATGCTCGGCATGCACGGCAACTACGGCGTCAACGTTTTGACCAACCAGGCCGACGTCATCTTGGCCGTCGGCATGCGTTTCGACGACCGCGTCACGGGAAAACTGGCCCTCTACGCCAAGCAGGCGAAGGTCATCCACATCGAGATCGACCTCGCGGAACTCGACAAGAACGTGCGCGCGGCCGTGGCCTTGCACGCCGACGCCAAGGAGGCTTTGCAGGAGCTGATCCGTTGGGTGGAGCCCGCGAAGCACTCCGAGTGGCTGACCGGGTTCAGGCATTACGACGGCCTGGAGTTCGAGGCGGTCGTCAAAAACGAGACCACTCCCGCCGAGGGCGACATCCGGATGGCCGAGGTCGTCGCCCGCTTGTCGGAGAAGACCGACGGCCGGGCGATCGTCGTCTCGGACGTGGGCCAGCATCAGATGGCCGTCGCCCGGTACTACCGCTTCAAACGTCCGAACTCTCATCTGTCCTCGGGCGGGCTGGGCGCGATGGGCTTCGGCCTGCCGGCGTCGATCGGCGCCCAATTGGGGGCTCCCGACAGGCAGGTCGTCTTGATCATGGGAGACGGCGGTTTCCAGATGAACATCCAGGAATTGGGAGTCGTCGCCCAGGAGCGCCTGCCGTTGAAGATGATCCTGCTCAACAACGGTTTTCTGGGCATGGTGCGCCAGTGGCAGGAGATGTTCTTCGAAAAACGCTATTCTTTCACCGAGTTGAGCAATCCCGACTTCCTGAAGATCGCGGGAGCCTACGGCATCGCGGCGCGCCGGGTCGCCGCCCGCGCCGAATTGGCCGGCGCCCTGACGGAGATGCTGGACGCCGACGGTCCGTTCTTGCTGGAAGTCGTCGTAGAGCGGGAGGCGAACGTCTTCCCGATGATCGCCGCCGGTTCCGCGGTGGATGAGATGCTCCTGTCCATGAAGCCATGAAAAAGACCTTCATCTTGTCGGTGACCGCGCACAGCGCCCTGCGGGCCCTTCAGCGCATCGTCTGCCTGCTGACCCGCAGCCGGATCGACGTCGACCGCCTGACCATGGCCGAAGCCGACGCCGCCGGAGTCTCCCGTCTCGAGATATGCCTGCGCGTCGAGCCCCAGATCGCCGAGCGCACGGCCAAGCAGCTACGGCGCGTCGTCGAGATTTCGGACGTCCACATACAGCCGTTATAGGAGAACAAGCCCATGCCCCAGATGAATTTCGGTGAAGTCGAGGAGAAGGTGGTGACCCGCGAGGAGTTCCCGCTGAGCCGCGCCAAGGAGGTCTTCGCCGGCGACGTCATCGCCATGCTCGGCTACGGGGTGCAGGGCGCGGCGCAGGCGCTCAACCTGCGGGACAACGGCTTCAAGGTGATCATCGGCCAGCGGCCACAGTCCTCCTCGTGGGACAAGGCCGTCGCCGACGGCTGGCGTCCCGGGGTCGATCTGCTCCCGTTCGAGGACGCCTGCCGGCAGGGCACCGTCCTCTGCTACCTGCTTTCCGACGCCGGCCAGCTCCAGTCGTGGCCGACGCTCAAGAAGCACCTGACCCCGGGCAAGACGCTGTACTTCTCGCACGGCTTCGCCGTCACCTACAGCGACAAGACGGGCATCGTGCCTCCTCAGGGCGTGGACGTCGTCCTGGCGGCGCCGAAAGGCTCGGGGCGCAGCGTGCGCCGCCTGTTCCTCCAGGGCAAGGGCATCAACTCGAGCTACGCCGTCCACCAGGACGCGTCGGGCAAGGCCGAGGAGAAGGCGCTGGCCATCGGCATCGGCATCGGCTCGGGCTATCTGTTCAAAACCACCTTCAAGCACGAGGTCTACAGCGACCTGACCGGCGAGCGCGGCGTGCTGATGGGCGCCTTGGCCGGCATCATCGAGGCGCAGTACGAAGTCCTGCGCGGGCGCGGCCACTCCCCCAGCGAGGCTTTCAACGAGACCGTCGAGGAGCTGACGCAGAGCCTGGTGCCGCTCGTCGCCGAGAACGGCATGGATTGGATGTTCGGCAACTGCTCCACGACCGCCCAGCGCGGCGCCTTGGACTGGAAGCCGCGGTTCAAGGAGGCGACGCTTCCCGTGTTCCAGAAGCTTTACGCCGCCGTCGCCGACGGCAGCGAGGCCCAGCGGGTCATCGAGGCCAACGGCCGCAAAGATTATAAGGAACAGCTCAAGAAGGAACTCGACGCGCTGGGAGGCTCGGAGCTTTGGCGGGTCGGCCGCCAGGTGCGGTCCCTGCGGCCCGACGGCGCGCAATCCAAGCCGGCGAAGGAAGAGACCGCGGCCCGATGACCGAGCTGAACAAGTACAGCCGCCGCATCACCCAGCCCAAGTCCCAGGGGGCCTCTCAGGCCATGCTCTACGGCGTCGGCCTGAGCGAGGAGGAGATGTCGAAGCCCCAGGTCGGGATCGCCAGCGTCTGGTACGAGGGCAACCCCTGCAACATGCACCTGCTCGAGCTGGCGGCGGAGGTGAAGAAGGGCGTCCAAGAGGCCGACATGGTCGGCCTGCGCTTCAACACCATCGGCGTCAGCGACGGCATCGCCATGGGAACGGAGGGGATGAATTATTCGCTCCAATCCCGGGAGCTGATCGCCGACTCCATCGAGACGGTGGTGAGCGCCCATTGGTACGACGCCTGCGTCGTAATCCCGGGGTGCGACAAGAACATGCCGGGCTGCCTGATCGCGCTGGGGCGGCTGAACCGCCCCGGCCTGATGGTCTACGGCGGGACCATCCAGCCCGGTCGGTGGGAAAAACAGTCCATCGACGTCGTGTCCGCGTTCCAAAGCTACGGCCAATTCCTGGCCGGGACCATCGACGAGTCCCAGCGCAAGGCCATCCTGCGTCAGGCCTGCCCCGGGCCCGGAGCCTGCGGCGGCATGTACACCGCCAACACCATGGCCTGCGCCATCGAGGCGCTGGGCATGACCTTGCCCTACAGTTCCTCGGCGCCCGCCGTCGACCCGGGCAAGGCGGCGGAGTGCCTGGGCGTCGGGCGGGCTCTGCGTCTGCTGATGGAGCGGGACATCAAGCCCCGCGACGTGATGACGCGGGACGCCTTCGAGAACGCGATGACCGTGGTCATGGCGCTCGGAGGCTCGACGAACGCCGTCCTGCACCTGATCGCGATGGCCAAGGCCGTGGACGTCCCGTTGAGCCTGGACGACTTCCAAGCCGTCAGCGACCGCGTGCCCCTGCTGGCGGACTTCAAGCCCAGCGGCAAGTACGTGATGGCCGACCTTCAGCGCGTCGGAGGCACCCCCGCCGTCCTGCGCCTTCTGCTCGACGCCGGGCTACTGCGCGGGGACTGCATGACGGTCACCGGCAGGACCGTGGCGGAAAATCTCGCCGGACTGCCGGGGCTGTCCGCCGGCCAGGACATCGTCCACGCGCTGAAGAATCCCCTGAAGGCCACGGGGCATCTGCAGATCCTGCGCGGCAACCTTGCCCCGGAGGGCGCGGTGGCCAAGATCACCGGCAAGGAGGGCGAGCGCTTCTCTGGTCCGGCGCGCGTCTTCGATTCCGAGGAGGCGATGGTCGCCGGCTTCGAGCAGGGCCGCATCGCCGCGGGAGATGTCGTCGTCATCCGCTACGAGGGTCCCAAGGGCGGCCCCGGCATGCCCGAGATGCTGCTGCCCACGTCGCTGATCATGGGCGCGGGGATGGGCGACAAGGTCGCGCTGATCACCGACGGACGGTTCTCGGGCGGCTCCCACGGCTTCATCGTCGGGCACGTCTCTCCGGAGGCGCAGGCGGGCGGGCCGCTGGCCCTCCTGCGCGACGGCGACGTCGTCACCGTCGACGCCCGCGCCCGGACGATCGACGCGGCGCTGACGGACCAGGAATGGGCCGCGCGGCGGGCGCGCTGGAGCGCGCCGGCCGACAAGGCCGTCAAGGGCGCCCTGCGCAAGTACATCAAGAACGTGGCCTCCGCCAGCCTGGGCTGCGTCACGGACGGGTGACAAGGAGCGCGCGATGAAAGCGGACAAGGTCGTCATCTTCGACACGACGCTGAGGGACGGCGAACAGGCGCCCGGTTGCGGCCTGGGCACGGAGCAGAAGCTCCAGGTCGCCGACCGCCTTTATCGCCTGGGCGTGGACGTGATCGAGGCGGGGTTTCCCGTCTCCTCGAAGGGCGATCTCGAGGCGGTCCGGAGCATCGCCGCGTCGGTCGGCCGGCGGCCCGGCGCCCCGGAGATCTGCGGCCTGGCCCGCTGCGTCAAGGGCGACATCGACGCTTGCGCGCAGGCGCTCAAGCCCGCCAAGCGCCCGCGCATCCACGTGTTCATCGCGACTTCCGACATCCATCTCAAGCACAAGCTCAAGATGACGCGGGAGCAGGCGCTCAAGCGCGCGGTGGAGCACGTCCAGTACGCCAAGAAGTTCGTCGACAGCGTGGAGTTCTCCGCGGAGGACGCGACCCGGACCGACCCGCGCTACCTGGCCGACATCGTCGAGGCGGCCATCGCGGCGGGCGCGACGACGGTCAACATCCCGGACACCACCGGCTTCGCCATCCCCTGGGAGTACGGCGAGCTCATCGCCGGCCTGATCCGGGCGGTGCCCAACATCGCGCGCGCCGTCGTCTCCGCGCACTGCCACGACGACCTGGGCCTGTCGGTGGCCAACGCGCTGGCCGCCGTCCGGGCCGGGGCGCGGCAGATCGAGTGCACGGTCAACGGCCTGGGCGAGCGCGCGGGCAACACGACGCTGGAGGAGACGGTCATGGCGCTGAAGACGCGCCGGGACCTGTTCGGCGTGGAGGTCGGCATCCGGACCAAGGAGATCGCCAAGGCCAGCCGCCTGGTCTCCGCGCTGACCGGGGTGGCGGTCCCGCCCAACAAGGCCATCGTCGGGGCGAACGCCTTCGCGCACTCCTCCGGCATCCACCAGGACGGCATCCTGAAGTTCCGCCGGACCTACGAGATCATGAATCCGGCGGACGTCGGCATCGAGGAGTCGGCCCTGCTGCTGACCTCGCGCAGCGGCCGGCACGCGCTCGAGAGCCGGCTGAAGCACCTGGGCTTCGCGGTCTCCAAGGCCGGCCTGGATGAGATCTTCGTCCGCTTCAAGGAACTGGCGGACAAAAAGCGCTACGTGTTCGACGACGACCTGGCCGCGCTGATGGACACCGGGTCCTCGGGCGCCGAGGACGAGTACCGGCTCGAGTACTTGCACGCCTCCAGCGGCTTCGGCGTCGTGCCCACGGCGACGGTGCGCCTGGGCACGGCCGGCGGCGTGGTGCAGGCGGCGGCCTGCGGGGACGGCCCCGTCGACGCCGCCACCCGCGCCATCGACAAGGCCTCCGGCATGAGGCCGCGCCTGCTGGACTACAACCTGCGCTCCGTGACCAGCGGCAAGGACGCCCAGGGCGAGGTGACGGTGCGCGTCGAGCAGAACGGCCTGAACATCCTCGGCCGGGGGGCCTCGACCGACATCGTCGAGGCCAGCGCCAAGGCGTACGTGAACGCGATCAATAAATTGGCGGCGGCCCTGCGCCAGAAAAGACGGATGAAGCCGCGGCGCAAGGCCTAGGAGAGAACGTGGGACAGACCGCGATGCAGAAGATTCTCGCCGCGCACTCCGGCAAGGAGTCCGTCCGTCCGGGCGAGTTCGTGATGGCCAAGGTGGACCTGGCGATGGCCAACGACGTCACCGCCCCCGTCTCGATCAAGGCACTGGAAAAAGCCGGAATCGAAAAAGTCTGGGACAAGGACCGGATCGCGATCGTGTTCTCGCACTTCGTGCCGGCCAAGGACATCGCGAGCGCCGCGCAGGCCGCGGTCGCGCGGGAGTTCAGCCTCAAGCACGGCCTGAGCCTTTTCTTCGACGAAGGGCGGGGCGGCATCGAGCATTCCCTGCTGCCGGAGCTGGGCCTGGTCGTGCCGGGCGACGTCGTCATCGGCGCGGACTCCCACTCGTGCACCTACGGCGGGCTGGGGCTGTTCTCGACGGGCGTCGGGAGCACGGACCTCGCGGCGGTGATGGCGACCGGCGAGATCTGGCTCAAGGTCCCGGAGACCATGCGCTTCCACTACCGCGGCGAGCCCGGACCGTGGGTGACGGGCAAGGACCTGATCCTGTACACGATCGGCCGGATCACCTTCGACGGCGCGCTGTACCGCCACATGGAGTTCGGCGGTCCCGCGCTGAAGCGCCTGTCGGTGGAGGCGCGGCTGACGATGACGAACATGGTCATCGAGGCGGGCGGCAAGAGCGGCTTCATCGAGGCCGACGAGACCACCGAGGCCTACCTCAAGGGCCGCGCCAAGCGCCCTTACACCGTCTATAAAAGCGACCCCGACGCGGCCTACTGCGCCTCCCACGATTGGGACATCGGCGGCATGGAGCCGCAGGTGGCCCAGCCCAACCTTCCGGACAAGGTGACGGGCGTGAGCCGGCTCTCCGGCGCGAAGATCCAGTCGGCGTTCCTGGGCTCCTGCACCAACGGCCGCATCGAGGACCTGCGCGTCGCCGCGTCTTTGCTCAAGGGCCGCAAGGTCGCCAAAGGGGTGCGCTTCATGGTGATCCCGGCGACGCGCAACGTCTACCGCCAGGCCTTGCAGGAAGGCCTCATCGACGTTTTCATGGACGCGGACGCCGTCGTCTCGGCGGCGACCTGCGGGCCGTGCCTGGGCGGCCACATGGGCGTCCTCGGTCCCGGCGAGGTCTGCATCTCGTCGAGCAACCGCAACTTCCCGGGCCGCATGGGCCACCGGGATTCCCAGGTCTACCTGGCCAACCCGGCGGTGGTCACCGCCAGCGCGATCGCGGGCCATATCGCGCACCCGCAGGACGTCGCGGGCCGGGCGCCGTCGGCCGCGGCCGCGTGAGGAGAGCATGATCAAAGGGAACGCCTTCAAGTTCGGGGACAACGTCGACACGGACCAGATCATCCCCGCGCAGTACCTGGTGACCGCGGACGCCGCGGAGCTGGCCAAGCACTGCATGGAGATCGCCGACGCGGATTTCCCGCGCAAAGCCAAGGCGGGCGACGTCCTGGTCGCCGGCCGCAACTTCGGCTGCGGCTCCAGCCGCGAGCACGCGCCGCTGGCCATCAAGGGCCTGGGGCTGGGCCTGGTGATCGCGGAGTCCTTCGCGCGCATTTTTTTCCGCAACTGCATCAACATCGGCATGCCCATCCTGGAGTGCCCGGAGGCGGCGCGCGAGGCCGAGACGGGCGACCGGCTGGAGGCCGACCTGGACAGCGGCGCGATCCGGAACCTGACCAAGGGCAAGACCTATCAGGCCCAGCCGTTTCCGCCCTTCATGCGGGAGATCATCGCGGCCGGCGGCCTGATGCCCTACGTCAAGAAGCGCGCGGCCGCTTGAACTGAAGTTCCCCTCGGCGGCCCGGGTCAAAAGACGACCGTCGTTTAGGCCTTTGGACCCTGTCTGCTTTCAGGGTTCGCGTACCATAATAAGTTCATGAGACACTTCTCCATGATCGTCGCGATGCTCCTTGCGTTTGCACGTGCCGCTTTTGCCCAGCATGGTCTAATGGCAGCCCACCCTGAGCATGCGGCTTTTGTGCCCCTTGTCGTTTCCGCCCTAAATGCGATGCCTGGCGCGACCGGCGTAGCGGGATTGAGTTCTGTCGATCTGCCATTTTCAGTATTGAGGCTTCAGTTAATTGACAGCCTTCACGGCGCGGCTCCTTCCTTCGACTCCGGCTTAGGTCAAGATCCGCATCTACCGCTGATTGATGCGCTGCGTTCCCGAGGAACTACTGCCGAAGT
>CAIQSZ010000151.1 GCA_903874575.1 uncultured Elusimicrobia bacterium | reverse complement strand
GAGGAACGCCGGCACCGCGAAATGGAGCGACACATTCAGCATGTTGTCGGCCAGCACCCCCGCGCAGCCCGCCGCCGCGCCGAGCCAGAGCGGGTCCTCTCCAAGCCGCGTCTTCTCCCAGCGGCGGACGGACGCGAAAAAGGCCGCCCAGAACCCCAGAAAGGCCCCCAGGCCCAGGATTCCGGTCTGCGAGAAAATCTCCAGAATTTCGTTGTGGGAGTTGTTGGCATGCGTGCGCATGTGGTGGAAAAAGGTAAACGCATGAAGGAGACTGCCTTGATAAAACGGGTAGAAGAGTTCGAACAGCCCCGCTCCCTTGCCCAGCAACGGCGATTCGCAGCCCATCAACCACGCGCAAGTCCAGATCATCACGCGCTGGTGGAACGGGCTATAGTAATTGTCGCGCTTCATCAACGTCGAGACTTCGGTCAGGCGGCTCAGCACGTTGGGCGTGTACCCCGTCGCGATGGAGCTGGACGGCCAGAGCAGGACCAGCGCGATCGCGCTGCCCAGCAGCAGGCCGAGGGTCCGCGGTTCGGCCTTGCCGCGGGCCCGCATACGCGAAGAGAGCGCGAGCGCGCCGCAGGCGACCAAGGCGCCGACCCACGATGAGCGGGTCAAAGTGGCCAGCATCGCCGCCTCCAGCGTCAGGAAGACCGTCGCGTACGCGACCCGGCGGCCGGTTGATTTTTCGGTCAGGAACAACGCCAGCGCGCTGGGCATCAGCGCGACGTTGTAGGTGGACAGGAAGTTCGGGTTGCCGAACGTCGAAACGGCGCGCCCGCCGTACGGGTTCAGGGTGTAGGGCCAAACCCAATCCACATTGAAGTACTGCAGGATGCCGTAGGCCGACGCCAGGAAGCACGCGCAGAGCGCCAGGTGCAGAAAATCCACCGCCCGCCCGCGACGAGTGAGGCGCACCGCGGCCGCGACGCCCGCCGCCCATAAAAACGCCCCGTACGGATCCCACAAGAACGCCCCTATGTCCTCGGGCCGACCGACCGGGCGCGCGCGCGCGGCCGCGAAGCCCGACCATAGGAGCCCCCAGACCACCGCGAACGCGGCCCAGGCTCCGACGGGGACGTCGAGCGTGCCGTCGTCCTCGGAGGAAATCGCGGCGGAAACGACGAAGGTGGACAAGCAGACAGCCAGCAGGAAGATCGTCGCGCGCGCGCCCTCGGCGATCATCGCCGGCCTGAAGAAGGCCGGATGGAGTAGATACGCCTTCGCCCAACTGGCCGCCCACCAAAAGACGAAGAGCGCCAGAGGCGCGGCCGACGCGAGCCGGGGCAGCCTCCAACTTCCCTGCCGACCCGACGCCGTCCACGCCCACGCCGCCAGCGCCAGCGCGGCTCCGGCGTGGACCAACGCGATCTGCGTGACGTACGGATTGCGCGTCAGGTTCGTGAAAAAAATCAACGGTCCGACGAAATGGCAGAGCACGAGCAACCACCGCCGACCGGCGTTCACCGCGTCTTTCAAGATGGGCAATGATACGACATTCCAAAGCCGGTTGTCGGCTCGCCAGGGGGACGGACGCTTTACGCGGTATCGAAACCTTCGGAATGCGATCGGCGCGATCTAATCCGCGTTTCCGGGCACCAGCGG
>CAIQSZ010000150.1 GCA_903874575.1 uncultured Elusimicrobia bacterium | reverse complement strand
GGCCAATCAAGAGGATGTAGATGGACTCTTCGCTCTGTTTAAGAAGCAGCGAACGGAACTGGATCGGATGGATGCGCTGATGAGAGAACTGGAGGAGCGGCCAGGCCACGTAGTGTCTGGGACTCCACCTCCTGACTCTAAACCTGAATCACGGTTAGTCATCCGCTATGTAGCGTCCACTATCGAAGCCACCCGGAATACGAATGGACTCGAACGCCTGCTCGCCAACCTTAAGTCTCAGGACCCACACCGTCCGCTCCCCAAGTCGACGCGCGTTATCGCCGAGGAGTTGGGAAATGCGGGAGCCCCTCTCCCCGCCGAAATCGTCGCGCTCCTGAAACGGCCCGGTGCGACGGTGGGCGAGTTGCGCTCCCGCGCGGTGACCTCTTACGAGGATCTCCAGGCCTTCTTCGACAACCAAACCGGCATCGTACGCCTCCCGGCGGCGTCGGCCGGCGCCGCCGCGAGACGCAAACCGTACCTCAACTCCGTCGAGGCTAAACTTGGGAACACTTTCCGCGATGCCTTCGTGCATGAACTCGAACGCAATCCCGAAGGTCGAGACCTCTTGGCCCGTTTAATGAAGCAGCGCAACGGATTGCCGAATCTCCTCGTTCTCAAACAGTCCCAAAAACCGGAAGAGTCGATTGTAAGGGCAAGCTACAGCCCGGACACCGACACGATGGTTCTCAACCACTGGACGGTCGTGGCGGCGCTGCGCGCGAAGCTCCCGCCCGGACAACTCGCCCTTATCGAACCTTTCCTATCGAATCCACGCGCGCTCGCCAAAGTTCTCGCCGACAATCCACAACTGCTCCAGTCCTTCGTCTCACAATACGATGTGGAGTTCTACCACGAACTTCTGCACTCGGAGCAATCGCGCCGCACGCGTCTCAATGATGAAGCGATAGCGGGGCACGTTCCTCCGTCCAACAACCTCGAAAAGGAAATCGAGGCTCACAGTTGGCATTGCCAGTATCTTCTTTCCAAGGCATCCTACGACACGGCCGCAGTCCAAAGCTCAAAACACCGTGATTCCTGCCTGGGAATGCTCCGAGATCCCCAGAAGTTCAGGGACGACGTCACGCGTCATTATCAGAGCGCCATCGCCGGAAGCGTAACCGGCGACGAGTTTGCGATCATGCAGGAAGTCCGCGTCGCCGCCGCCCACGACCTCGAGTCCAGAGGTTGGTACTCCTGGGCCATCCAAAAACTGCGCGAACCCGGCATGGCGCGAGGCAGCGAAGCGATCTCCGCCGCCCGAAGCGACTTCCAGGCCCGCATGAAAAAATTCGACTCTGAGTTGCCTGAATTCCGCCGCGCGTTCGCGCGACGGATGTCGGATTCGCTCGCAACCGAGAATCCTCCCCAGGCTCTTATATTCAGATCGGTCGACCCGGAATGGATCTCGGCCCCCGATGCTGAAGCCCTCGCGCTCTCCGGCGTTCGCTGGGCGACGACCGATAAGGACCCGAACCGCCTGGAGGAGCGCGTACAAGTCGAATCGCTGGCCGCCAAATGGGCAAATAGCGCGAAGAAATCGTGGCCTCAAGGCCTCAGAAATGCGTCCCTTCGCGACTTCCGAGCCTACGCCGAACAAAACCTCGCCGACGCCGTCTTGGAGACCAATTCCTCGCAGCGCGCGGTCATGCTCTCTACGGCGCGAGCCTGGGCGGAACAAATAGGAGCCGCGGATCTTCTAAGCAACATAGACCGCGCCGAGAAGGCCTCCAAATGAAACGTCTTCCGCTCTTCGTCCTATGCGCTCTCGCCGCGGCCTGCGCGCGCCCCGATCCGTCGGCGCCGGGCGCGGGGTCTTCTTCGGACCGCCCGACGGGCCCAGGCCTTTCTCCGAGATGATCCGGGTGTCCCGGCGTCCGGGCGACTCGCCCGAATCGCACCGCGCGTCCCATGTCGCGGTGGAAGTCTTCATGGACCCGCACCGCGGGCGCCGGACGGTCTACGTCCGGACCGTATTGATCCCGTCGCGCGGCGGCGTGTTCGCGCTTGAACACGAGTGGCCCGAGGGCGCCTCTCCCAGCCGCGCGGTTTTCGACGGCGTGTTGTCATCCTTCCGGGCTCCCTGAGCCGAAAGCCTCAGCGGAAGAAATTGCGCGCCAGAAACGCGACGTTCTCCTTGCGCTCGCGCAGGCGGCGGAGGAAGTACGGCAGCCAATGCGTCCCGTAGGGGACGTAGACGCGCACGACGTGGCCGGCGGCGCGAAGTTGGCGCCAGCGCTCGGCCCGCAGGCCGTAGAGCATCTGCAGCTCGTAATCGTTCTTGCCCAGGCCCGCGGCGGCGCAGGATCGCGCCGCGGCGGCGATGCGCTCGTCGTCGTGCGTGGCGAACGCCGGAACGGGCGCGGCGGCCAGGACGGCCGCGCACCTGTCGTAGTTCTCGTTGACCTCGGCCTTGGACGCGTAGGCCGCGTCGACGGGTTCCTTGTACGCGCCCTTGCACAGGCGCACGCGCATGCCCTTGGCGACGGCGTCGCGGCAGTCGGCCTCGGTGCGGCGCAGGCAGGCCTGCAGGACGACGCCCAAATCGGGAAAGCGCCCGTGCAGCGAGTAGGCCAAGTCGAGCGTCTTCTGCGTCCACGCCGAGCCCTCCATGTCCACGCGCACGAAGTTCTTGAGCCGGCGGGCCTCCTCGGCGATGCGGGTCAGGTTCTCGCGCGCCAGCGCCGGGTCGACGGCCAAGCCGAGCTGAGTGAGCTTGAGGGAGATGGTGCAGTCGACGCCCGCCTCGGCGATGCGCCGGAGCATCGCCAGGTTCTCCTCGGCGGCGGCGCAGGCCTGAGCATTCGTCCGGCTGTCCTCGCCCAGGTTGTCCAGCGTCGCCTTGATCCCGTCGCGGTTCAGCGCGCGGACCGCCGAGATCGCGTCGTCGATCGTGTCGCCCGCGACGAAGCGTCCGGCCAGGAAAGTGAGAGCCCTCACGTAGCTCCGGCGCCGCGGCGGGAGAGCGCCCAAAACGCCCAGCCCGCGAGGAACAACAAGCCGCCCAAAGGCGTGATCGCTCCCAGCCGGCTCTCGCCGGTCAGAGCCAGCGCGTACAGGCTGCCGGAGAACAGGACGATGCCGCCGACGAAGCACCATGCCGCCCCGTCGGGGCCGCGCAGGGCGCCGAGCAGGATCAGGCCGAGCGCGTGATAGGCCTGGTAGCGCACTCCGGTCTCGAACGCCGCCAGCATCTCGGGCGTCACGCGGCGCTTGAGGCCGTGCGCGCCGAACGCTCCCAACGCGACGTCCAGGAACATCAGCGCGGCGCCGACGCGGGTCCAGTCGCCCATGGCGGATTCTACCTAGAGGGATTTCCAGAAGGCAACGAAGTCCTTCGGCGGCTCGGCGGTGAACAGGGCGGGACGGCCGCTGGCGGGATGCTCGAAGGCGATGCGGTAGGCGTGGAGCATCAGGCGCGGCGCGCGCGGCTCCCCGGCGGCGGGCTTGTCGAACTCGGGGTCGCCCATCACGGGATGGCCGAGGTGCGCGAGATGCGCGCGGATTTGGTGGGTGCGCCCCGTCAGCGGCTTGGCCTCGACGAGAGTCGCGGCCTTCTTCTTGGACACGGCCTTGAACGCCGTCTCGGCGGCCTTGCCCAGCGAGGTGACGACGATGCGTCGATGTCCAGGGTCGCGTCCGATGGGCGCGTCCACGCGCGCGGGGCCTTCCAGGCGGCCGCGCACGAGCGCCCGGTAGGTTTTGTCGACGGCTCGGTCTTTAAAGTCCGCGCACAGCGCCTCGTACACCTCGGGGTCCTTGGCGACGAGCAGGACGCCGCTGGTCGGCCGGTCGAGGCGGTGAACGATGCCGCAGCGCGGCGTGCCCGCCTTCAGGATGGCGGGACGGTGGACCTGGAGAAGCGCGGCCAGGTTGGGCTCGGATTCGGAGCGCGCGGCTTCGGGGCTGGTCAGCCACGACGAGCCCAGCGGGTGCATCAGCAGGCCGGACGGCTTGTTGAGGACGATGAGGCGCTTGTCCTCGAAGAGCACCCAGGATTCGAAATCGGCGTCGGATAAACCCGCGAGCTCGGGAAGCGCGACGGTCACGCGGTCGGCGTCGGCGACGCGGGCGTCGGCGCGAGCGACCGCCTTGCCGCCGACGCTCACATGGCCGCCCTCGATGAGGCCCTTGAGGAACGTCCGCGAGTAGCCCACGAGCGACTTCGCCAGGAACCAGTCCAAACGCGCGCCGCCGGTCTCGACGATCAGGATTTTCTTCGCCATGCGATGACCCCCACCGCGAGCAGGACGGCCGCCGCGGTCCATTGCGACGGGGACAGCCCCGCCAAGACGAAGCCGCGGTCGTCGTCGCGGAATAATTCGACGGCGAAGCGGGCGACGGCGTACAGCGCCGTATAGAGGAGAAACGCCGAGCCCGGCTTCCAGCGCCCGTCGCGCGTGCGCGCCAGGCCCACGCGCGCGACGACCAGGGCGATCGCCAAGTTGGCCGACGACTCGTAGATCTGCGTCGGATGCCGCGACGGATCGCCCGCGAGAGGGATTCCCCACGGCAGGTCGGTATGCGCGCCGTAGCAGCAGCCCGCGGCCAGACAGCCCAGGCGCCCGATCGCATGGCCCAGCGGCAGGGCGACGCCGAAGTCGTCGGACAGCTTCAGGAAGGAGAACTTCATGCGCCGCGACGCGATCCAGCCCGCGAGCACGGAACCCAGGAAACCCCCATAGAAAACGAAGCCGTAGCGCGGCTCGCGCCAAAGCAAGGAGAGGTCGCGCTCGACCAGGATATACCCCAGCTTGCCGCCCAGCAGGGCTCCGCCGAACAGCCAGTAGACCAGATCCCAGAACTCGTCCTCGCCCAGGCCCCACTTCTCGCGCCCCGCCTTCAGCCGCAGGATGGCCGCCGCGTAGCCCGCGGCCGCGAACGCGCCGTAGGTGGAAAGCTCGAACGAACCCAGTTTCAGGAGGGTCGGGAACACGCGGACCTCCACCCCAGCAGGGCCGCGGACGCCGCGACCAAACTTAGCCCCAGGCCTTGGCCGACGGTGAGCCCGAACGCGAGCGGCACGACGTCGCCGCGGTAGAACTCCAGGACGAAGCGCTCCGCGCCGTACGCCGCGAAATACGCGGCCGCGACCAAGCCCGGGCGGAGGTTCCCGGCGCGGTTGAGCAGGCGCAAGAGGAACGCGGCGATGACCGCGTCGCCGAACGCCTCGTAGAGCTGGGTCGGGTGCAGGGGAACGCCCAGCCATTCGGGCGGAACCATCGAACGCGGGTCGCGGAAGACGACCGCCCACGCGACGCCGGTCGGCCGGCTCGTCGGAGAGGTCCGCTTCGAGGACGTGTCGTTCGCCTACGACAAGGCGCGCGAGGCGCTCAGCGACGTCAGCTTCGAGGCCAGGGCCGGCGAGACGATCGCCCTCGTCGGCTCGACCGGAT
>CAIQSZ010000149.1 GCA_903874575.1 uncultured Elusimicrobia bacterium | reverse complement strand
CGCCGAGGCCGCGCACGCAAGGCCTCCTCCGGCGAGGGCGGACGGCGCGCCGTAACGGTCGCTCGCCCAGCCCATCGCGAGCATGCCCAGCGGCCCCGTCGCCGTGAACGTCATCGAAAATAAGCCCATCACGCGTCCGCGCATCGCGTCGCTGGAACGGTCCTGCAGACGGATATTGCCGCCGGAGAAGCAGGTCATCATGCCCCAGCCCGCGACGACCATGACGGCGCACGCGCCGGAGAAGCTGCGCAGGAGCGCCAGCGCGAAGACCGCCGCGCCGAAAGTGGCCGCCGATCCGCCGATGAGCGAAATCATCTCGTCGGGCGACGCGCGCCGGGCCAGCCTGGCCGACGCGGCCAGCGCGCCGACGGCGAACGCGGTCGTCAGGAAGCCGAAACCCTTGGGACCGGCGCGCAGGACGCCCTCCGAGTAGACCGGCAGAAGCATCATCGCCGGAACCGCCGCGACGCTCACCGCCGCGAGCAAGGCCAGGAGCGCGCGCCGCTCCGGATCCTCGAAGCAGTACCGCAGTCCGCCCTTGATGCGCTCCAGTTCGGTCTCGGACTCGTCCCGGGGCTCGGCGGCGCGGGGCCGAATCATCAACAGCGAGCCGACGACGGCCAGATAACTCACCGAATTGAGCCAAAAGCACGCCGCCTCGCCGGCGCGCGCGATCAGCAGACCCGCGACCGCCGGACCGATAAGGCGCGAGGAGTTGAGAAGGATGCCCGAGAGCGCGATCGCGTTCGACATATCCTCGCGCGGGACCAACTGCGGCACGAACGACTGCCGCGCGGGCATGTCGAAGACGTTGACGACGCCGAGGAAGGCGGAGAGCGCGAAGACGTGCCAGACCTGCACGCGGCCCGCGCTGGTCAGCCAAGCCAGCGCGACCGACTGGAGCAACGCCAGGGCCTGAGTGACGACGAGCAGGCGGCGCCGGTCCCAGCGGTCGGCCGCCGCTCCGCCGAACAGGCCGAGCGCGAGGCTGGGCGCTTGGCCCGCCGCGACGACCAGCCCGAGCAGCGTCGCCGATCCGGTCAGACGGTACACCAGCCAGCTCTGCGCGGTCATCTGCATCCAGGTCCCGACCATCGACACCAGCTGGCCGAAGAAATACAGACGATAGTCCCGGCGGGCCAGCGAGCGCAGCGCGACGGGAAAGCGGAAGGAGGTCACAAGGAGAGACCGCTTCCGTCGAGGAAGAAGGCCACCACGGCCTGCGCGTCGCGCTCCAGCGCGCCGTCGCGGCGATAGAGCACCTTACGCACGGCCGCGCTGCGGCACAAGCCGATGAACGCGGCCGCGGCGTACTCGGGATCGCGCAGGGTCCGGCCGCCGTCGGCGGCGGACTGGACGAGGAGGGCGAGGATGAGGCTTTGGTTCTCGCGGTACTTCTCCTGAAGCGTCTCGCGCGAGCGCGCTCCGCAGTTCGGCGTGCGCCCCGCGCCGAGCTGGCCCAGAAAGTCCCGATTGCGGTCGAAGTGGGCGAGCACGACCCGCGCGGCGGCCAGGACCAGCTCCTTGCCCCGCGCGCCCGTCTTGGCGAGCGCCTCCAGTTCCAAGCCCAGCGCGTCGGCCGTGTCGGTGAACGCGCAGGAAAACAGTTCTTCCTTGCTCTTGAAATAGAGAAACAGCGTTCCCTTGGCGACGCCGGCGCGCTGAGCGACGTCGTCCAGGACGATGTCCTGGAAATCGCGTTCGATCAGAAGGAGACGGGCGGCCTCAAGAATGCGGCGCTTCTTGGCGCCGGGGTCTCGCACGACGGGTCGGGGATGAGTGGGGGACATGGAGCCTGCAACTGACTGTTCGGTCATCATAGCACTCGACGACGCCTCCCGCAACACGCCGATAAGACGCGCCTCGCCGCGCGGATGTGTCGCAAGCCATTGACAAAAACGGATTTATCTTCCACCATCTTCCGGCTGGAATGACGCCAACTCCGTTGCGAACTTTCTAACCGCCACCGAGGGTTCTAGATTGAGGACATCGATCTCCGTCGGCTTATTGCTCGTCGCGTCCGCCGTCCACGCCTCAAATTCAAATCTCGCCGTCAGCGTATTCGGTTCCAACGGGGCGCCCATCCCCGGCGCCCAAGTCGTCGCGCTCAACTTCCAGAACGGCAATCCGAACGCCGCCGTCTCCCGCGTCGCCTTCACCGATGGGACGGGCACCGCTTCCTTCACCGCCCCGAACGATCTCGTCCCGTCGAACGAATATCAGATCGTCGTCGCCAGCCAGGGCTTCCTGCCCAGCTTGGTCGATCAGTTCAACGCCGGCCCTTTGACGCTGACCGCGGACGCTCCCTCGCCGACGCCTCCCGGCTACGCCGTCCGCCTCACGACGGTCGGGACCTCGAACCTCGGAGAGATCGACCTCCACCTCTTCAATGCCGCCGCGAACTCGCTGGTCTTCGGGCAGATCGGCCTACGGGGAGGCGGCGGGGCGATCGCCTACGGCGTCGCGGCGACCGACGGCGTCGGCAACGGGCTCCTCAGAATTTTCGACGTCCATTACGCAAGCGCGGGCTACTACCAGATTTCCGCGTTCGATGCCGCCAAAAACCGCTCCCAATCTTACGACATCGGGATCACCCTGGACGCCGGCGCGCCGCTTGTCGCCGCGGGCTCCCTGCCCACGGCGGACTTCAGCCTGGCTCCGCCGCCGTCCACCGCCGTCAACAACCAGTCCGGGACGGGCGGGCTCGGCGCCGACATCGTCGTGACCGACACCAACTCGGCGCCGATCCCGTTCATCGGGGTGGGAGTCTCGGGCGCGTATCTGGACGGCTACGGTCAATGGCACTACGACCAGCGCGGCGGCAGCACGGACCAGACCGGACATTTGCAGTTGTATTCGTTGCTCGCGGGCGTCACCTATTACTCATCGGTCGGCAGCACCTGCCAGAACGGATCCTGCTACCAGGGCTTCCAAAGTTCGGCGCTCAGCCAGGGACTGGGAACCGCCCCGGGGCCGAATGATTTTCTTTACGCCTCCACCGGCACCGCCCTTCATCCGACCTTCTCGTTGCACATGATCCCCGCGGGGACCGGTACGCTCGCCGTCTACGTCACCGACCAGTTCGGCAACCCGTTCCCGCAGTCCAACGTCTCCGTCAGCCCCGATTGGTCGCCCTGGAACGTCACCGGAGGAGTCGTCTGCGGGAGCGCGACGGCGTCGAACCCGGGCTTGACCAGCTTCAACACGAACGCCGCGACCGGCTACGTCCTGCTGAGCGGACTCCAGTCCGGCAACTACCAGTTGAACGCGTACACCCAGTATGGTCCCACGTCGTTCAATAAATTCGCTTACAACGGCGCTTCCCAATACGGAATATGTTCCTCGTCGAATACCGAGGTCCGGCTCGCCATCGATACGACGACGGCGCCCAACTTCGTCCGCACCTTCGACGCCCGGGGCAATCCGCTGACGACCGCGTCGTCGGCGACCATCGTCGTCAACGTCTCCACCAGCGGGACCGGCCTCGTCGGCGGAACTTTGACGTTTCCGTCGGTCGTCGACCTGTCGGCCAGCCCGATCGTCGTCACTTTGCAGCCTCAATGCAACAACGCCTCGAACTGCGGCAACAGCGGCGGCGGTTTCAAGGCCTTCACCGGCGCCAGCATGGGCCCCGTCGTCAACTTCACGATCCCGGTCTCGAGCGGCCAGGCCTACTCCATGAGCTTCGCCTCGAAGTACTGGGGCGCGATCACGGCGGGCGGCAGCCAGTTGACCGTCGACCTCAGGACCTCGACGTCCGCCTTCGTTCCCATCAGCCTCGCTCCGGCCGGACGCGTGCTGGGGTCCTTGCGCAAACCCGACGGCAGCGTGTACCTGCCTCGCAGCGGCCAAAACATCTGGGTCGACGCCGAGGGCAACAACTCCTGGGGCAACGGCCAGTTGGCCGCCGACGGAAGCTTCACGATCGGAGGACTTCTGCCGGGCGTCTACGGCTTCAGGGTCGGCAGTTCCGACGGAGGCAACTCATTTCCATACACGACGAAACAACCCTCTCAACAGTTCCAAATCAACGCCGGCCAGGACACCTTCCAGGATTCGTACCTTGATAACTCGGTGCCGATCAAACCGTTCATCACGATCAGCAGCCTGCCCGCGCTGAGCATCCCGGCGGCGTGTCCCGCGAACACCGACTGCCCCGCTGAAACTTGGTCGGTGTTCGCGCTCGCGGCCGGCACCCCGCTTTCCGCCCAGACCCTGACGCAGATGCTCGTCCACGGCGGAGACAGCCAGACGGGCAACGGCGTGGCGGGAGTCTTCGATTACAAGACGAGCACCGGCCCCAACAACGGCTGCAGCGGGGGAGGGAACTTGGTTCCGCCCGGCTTCTGCGTGACTCCGATCCCGGCCAAGCCCGGAGACGGCTCGGCCTACGACTTCTACCTGGCGCGAAAAGGCGGCTTCGACTCCGGCAACACCGCCGGCGGAGCGCGGCCCAACCTGGTTTTGATGGCGTCGACGTCGAACGTCATCGTCAGCCAGGCGCGAGCGCACGACCCCGTCTTCCAATCCTTCGGCGGCGCGAGCGGCTCGACGACGACCGCCCAGGACATCGTGCTGTCCCCGTCGCGGGACCTCCACGCCATGCCGCAGGCGGTCCTGTTCGGGACCTTCACGATCTCGAACATGATCAACCGCCAGCAGTTCAACCAACTGGCGGGCAAGTTCGACAACTTCACTTCCTACCTGCCGATCGTCTATCTCTACGACGCGAGCGGCACCTTCCGCGCGGCGGGCATCGGCGTGCCCTTCCCGCCGGCCGAGAAGCCGCTCGACGCCCAGTTGAATCAAGCCGTCGCCAACAACGACTACGGCGCGTTCAACACGCTGATCTCCATGTGGGGACCGCTCGGCTACGAGATCCGAGGCCTCACCGCCGGGACGACCTACAACCTGGTCGCGACGTCGCCGAACTACCCTCCGTTCAAGACCCAGTTGGTCCTGGGCGCGGCGCAGTCGACGACGACGGTCAACGTCGATTTCGACGCCAATCCCGGCGCCTCGCTGTTCGGGCTGGTGCTGACGACCGCGTCGTCGGCGATCGCCAACGCCCAGGTCACCGTTTCCGCTCCCGGCTACACGGCGACGACTCTCACCACGGACGTGGGAGGGCACTGGAGCATCGGCGGCCTCGGCGCGGGCCGCTACGCGCTCAACGTCGTCGCGGCGGGCTATGTCCAGCAGACGGCCGCCGTCGACGTAAGCGCCCGGGCCGCAGCCGCCGCGCCGACCTTCGCGCTGGTCGCGGCCGACGCGCGGATTTCCGGCTCGGTCTACACGAACAATCCGATCTGCCCCGCGGGCGCGACGGGCTGCGCGGCGTTCGGCCGCGCGGCCGTCGCCGGCGCATCGGTGGTCGCCTACGACGACACGCTCAACGCCCAGAATCCCGCCGCGCCCCTGGCGCTCTACCGCGCGGTGACGAACTCCAGCGGCGCCTATACCCTTTCCGGCATCTCCTCCGGGGACAGCTACAAGGTGTTCGTCAACGCCCCCGGCTACTACGTCCTGAACCAGTCCACGCTCGCGATCCCGG
The DNA here is from genome assembly GCA_903874575.1 of uncultured Elusimicrobia bacterium. Classification (GTDB taxonomy): domain Bacteria; phylum Elusimicrobiota; class Elusimicrobia; order UBA1565; family UBA9628; genus GWA2-66-18. The sequence continues at coordinate 2,034 of CAIQSZ010000149.1, read as the reverse complement.
GAACGCGCGCCGGCTTCGACTTCGCGCTCAAGCCGAAGCCTCTTTCGGTCAACGTCTACGGGCGCCCGAACGGGCAGAACTACGAGTTCGCGATCACGAACTACCAGTCCTTCAGTTCCGGCAAGGTCTGGATCGGCCCGTCGCCGTTCGTGAAGGCGACGTCCACGGACGTGTCGAACTCCTTCGCGCAGAAACCCGACAGCCAGGGCGTCGCCCAACTCGTGCTCGATTACCCGCTGGCCGGCTTGACGGCGGGGACGGTCTACGTGATGCACCTCGAAGCCCAGCCGAACGATCCCGGAGCCGCGCTGGTCACGACCGAAGTGCGGTTCGGACTGGACCTGCCGCACAACACCTGCCAGGCGATCGACCAAGCGCTGCTCGGCGACGACGCGTCTCTCAACGGGCAGGGCCTGCCGCTGAACACCGTGCCGCTCGACATCAGCGGCGGATCGGGCGGCAACTCGACGGCGCTGTCCCTGCCCGCCGGCGGCGTGATCCCGGTCCTCTCGACCTCGATCCCGTCTATGTGCATGAGCGAGACGGACGCGTCGGCCAGCCCGCAAGCTCAAGCGCCCGGCGTCAGCAGCGGCGCGTTCGCCAGCGGCGTGTACTCGATGACGCTGTCGAGCGTCAACTACACGCAGAAAGGCGTCGATCTCACGCTGTCCTACAACCAGAACGGAACGGACATCGCGGACGCCGCGGTCTTTACTTACGACGCGGCCGCTCAAAAGTGGCAATCGGTCCCCGGGGTGCAAACGCTGGATCCCGTCAAGGGAACGATCACCGTCAAGGGCATCAAAAGCCTGTCCAGCGTGCTCAGTCTCAAGGCCCCGACCGGCCTGATGGCCGTCTCCGACGGCCGCGGCTACCGCCCGAACGCCGTCATCCTGCGACCCGACGACACCGGCTTGTTCGCCGTGATGAGGCCCTCGCAGGTCGGCGGCGGCGCCTACTCGGGCACGACCGTGCGCATCTTCAACTTTCCGAACCCGTTCAGCCTGCAGACCAAGAACGTGACCCTGAACACGACGGCGGGCGTCTGCGCCGGCCTCACGGGCTCGGTGGTCACCGACGGCACGGTCATCAAGTACGAGATTCCGGCCGGAGTACGGGGCACCGGCGTCATCCGCATCTACACCCTCTCCGGCCGGCTGGTCCGAGAGGTCGATGCCGGCAACGTCGCGCCGGGCGCCTGCTACTACACGGTCTGGGACGGAAAGAACAAAAGCGGCCAGCCGGTGGCCAACGGGGTCTATTACGGCGTCTTGTCGGTCGGAGGCAATAAACAGACCTCAGGGACCTTCAAACTGGCGGTGATCAAGTGAAGACCTCTTTCATCGCGCTTCTCCTGCTCTTCGGTTTGACGCCGGCTTTCGCGCTGAACGTCGTCACCGGCGGCGCGGGCACCAGCGGAGCCGATTTTCTGACCGTGGGCGTCGGCGCCCGGCCCCTGGCGATGGGCGGCGCGTTCGCCGCCGTCGACACCGGCGCCGACGCCAACGCGGCAAACTGGAATCCGGCCGCGCTGGCGCTGGTCGACAAGGCGGGCGTCACCGCCAGCTACAACTCCCTGTTCGTCGACGAGAACCAAGGCTACGTCGGCTACGCGGCGCCGGCGCGCGGCGGCGGGACGTGGAGCGCGGGCCTGAACTATCTGGTCGTCGCCGGCATCGAAAAGCGCGCGGGCGACACCGAGAACCCGGATTCATCCTTCAGCAACCAGAACTTCGCCCTGGGCGCGTCGTACGCGCGCTCCTTCGGCGAGGTCGCGTCGGGAGGCGTCACGCTGAAATACGTCCGCGCCGCGCTGGATTCGCTCAAGGAAAACGCCATGGCCGCCGACGCCGGCCTGCTCTCGCGCACGCCGCTGGAGAACGTGACCGCGGGCGTCGCGGTGCGGAATTTCGGCTCGAACATCGGTCCCGACAGCATGCCGCTGACTTTCAAAGGCGGCGTCGCCTACAAGGCGTTCGGCGGAAAGCTCCTGCTGGCCGGCGACGTCGACTGGATCGCGACCGAGCGGCGGGG
>CAIQSZ010000148.1 GCA_903874575.1 uncultured Elusimicrobia bacterium | reverse complement strand
GACCGCCGAGGGTGGCGGTCAGTTGGGTCGCGCCGCCGTAGCCCGCGCCGGCCCAATACTTGTCGTCCTTCCAGCGCCGCAGGCGCAGATGGACGGCGCCGAGTTGGCCGTTGATGTTGGTATCCAGCGCGGTGCCCGTAATCTGGGAAAGCTGGCTGACCCAGACGCCCGAGGCCGGAGCGGTCACGCCGGCGGTCGGAGTCGACGCGTCGATGACGAAGGACTGCGTCAGCACGGGGCTGGTGACGCCGCCGGCCACGTTGAGCGCCAGCACCGAGATCTGCAGGCTCGCGCCGTCGAAGGAGGCGGTCGGGAAGGCATAGGTCCACGTGGCGGTCCCGACTGCGGTCAGCCAGTAGGGGCAGGCCTGAGTGAAGGCCGAGGCGCCGTCCCAGCATCCGACGCCCGGGTTGTTGATCGAAATCGACGCGACCTTCAGCGTGAACCCGTCCGGATCGGCGGCGGTTCCTTTTATGGTCGTGAACGGCTGGTAAGACCCGCCGTCGACTCCGGGCAAGGTCAGCCCGACCGTCGGGGAGCTCTCGTCGACCACGAAAGTCGCGGTGGCGCCTTTCAGCATCCAGTTGCCCGCGACGTCCTGGACCTGGACGCCGAGGAAATAGGTGGACGCATCCGACAGGTTCGTATAAATGTTCGGCATCGAGTACGTCCACTGCCCGGTCGCCCCGTTGTAGGTGCTGGTCGAGAAATAGGTCTGGCCGACCTGCCAGGTGGCGCCGTTCCACCACCGGCCGTCGGAGCGCTTCAGGTTCAGCTGGATCTGGCTGACTCCGCTGGTGACGCCGCCCGGCGCCGGCGTGGTGTCGGCGGCGACGCCGCTGAAGGACCCGAGCGCCGAGCGCTGATAGTACCCCGAGTACGGCCCCGTGCTCAGCGGAAAGGCGACGGTCCCCGTCGCGGGCGAATTGTCGTAGAAAAACGACACGGAAACCGGGGCGGACACGTTGCCGACGTAATCGGCCGCCGTCGAAGTGAGCACGTAGGTCGCGCCGTCGCTCCAGACGTTGTTCTGCTGGGCCGCGGGAATGGCCGAGACCAGCCCCCAGGTGGCGGCGTTGTTGGTCGGGAAATAGTACGGGCAGGCGGTCCAGTTCCCGGCCAAGGAAGGATCGCCCGTCCAGCACAGGCCGTCCTTGTCGCGCGACAGCATCAGCGAGACCGTCTTGACGCCCGAGGCGTCCGCGCCGCCCGGATCGGCGTCGACGCCGGCGAAGTTGAGCAAGGTTCCGGTCGTGTAGAACACGCTGGGCCGCGGAGTCGTGATGGAAACGGTCGGCGCCAAAATGTCGTTGTTCCAAGCGGTCGAAAACGGCTCGTAGCCGACCGCGTTGGCGTTGGCGCCGGCGTTCACCGCCTGGGCACCGAACAGGGTGTAGGCGGAGAACGCCACGCCGTTCCATAGGTCGGCCTCGACGTTGCCGCCGTACATGTTGGCCACGAAATATTGGTTGTTGTTGATGGTGTCGGGAACGAGCGTGATCACGCGCGTCGTCTGGGGCATGGGCGTCGGACAGGCGGTGGTCCCCCCCCAACCCGAGTTGGACCACTTGCGATAGCCCCCCCCGGTCCCGCCGGAGTAGACGACCAGGGCCAGGCCGTCCAGCGGGTCGAACGAAACGTCGAAACCCCGGTAATTGCCCGGTCCGGAGATGCCCGTGGCGTTGGTGACGTAGTCGGGAGAGGTATTGCTCCAAGTCGAGCCGCGCCAGGTATATAAGGACAGGTTCGCGTTGCCGTTCCAGGACACGCCGGCGACGATCTTGTTGTTGTTGCGATCCGCCGCCAGGCGGATGTGGCGCATGGTGTAGTTTCCCGCGGTGTAGACGTCGGGCATCTTGAGGGATTGGTTGCCCGTCCCCTCCCACTGGGTCTTGCTGGAGACCCACAACGCGTAGCGCGGCTGCTGGTTGATCCTATTGCCCCAAGGATTGGCCGCGGTGCCGCTGTAGTTGTCGACCCAGGCGACGAGGGCGCGGTTGTTGACGCCCTCGTAGGCGATGTCGAAGTTCTCGAAGGACGGCGTGGCCAAGGCGCTGCCGTAGCCGGTGGTCGAAAGGTAGACGGAGGACGTCGCCGGGACGGACGTGCCGTTGTAGACGTAGCCGATGAGGTTCGGGTAGTTGCTGTTGTCGAGCGTGGCGATGGTGATCTCGTCGGAGTTCGGATTGGGGTTGCGCTTGGCCCGCACCCACCACACATAGGTGCCGGTCTGCGCCGGCGACAGCGTCGGGAAGGCGAAGCCGGCGCCCGCGTTGGCCCAGCCGCTGCCGTCCCACACGTCGTATTTGGGAATGTTCGAGTCCGCCCACACCAGGACCGCCTTTCCGCTCTTACGCGAATACTCCACGTCGAAGGGTCTCGAGGCGACGAGGCTGACGGGGAGGTTCGCCACGTTGAGCGGCGCGCCCCAGCCGCTCGGAGTCCAGACGGTGACGTTGACGTTGCCGCCGGTGTCCAAGGTCGCGAGGATTTTCTCGTTGCGCGTCGTGCCGGACTTGAGGACGCTCCAAAGCACCGGCAGGGAAAGAGCGGGAAGCGCCGCATTCTCGGGCTGCCAACTGCCGTTTGAATTGCTGTTGGGCCGGCTTT
>CAIQSZ010000147.1 GCA_903874575.1 uncultured Elusimicrobia bacterium | reverse complement strand
GGCGCAAGCTGACCCACTCCATCGGCAAGGCGCGCGAAGGCGTCTACGTGTATATCAAGCATAAGGCCGCGCCGGCGCTGCTGAAGAAGCTCGCTCATAACTTCAGCGTTTCCGACGACGTCCTGCGCGATATGACCGTCGCCGTTCACGACCGCAAGATGCGCGAGAAGAAGCCCAAGAAAGCAAAGCCCGCCGCCGCCGTTGCCGCGCAGGCTTGACGCCATGGCCGAGATTCGTCTCCCCGAGCAGAACACCGTTCTTCTGACGGGGCGTCTCACCCGCGACGCCGAACTCAAGTATACGGCCGGCGGGGTCGCGATGTGCCGCTTTGCCCTCGCCGTCAACCGCCGCTTCAAGGATTCCAAGAGCGGGGAGTGGAAGGACGATACCAGTTACGTCGACGTTTCCGTGTGGCGCGAAGCGGCGGAGCGGTGCGGGAAGATCTTGAAGAAGGGCAGTCCCGTCCATATCGAGGGCCGCCTGCGCAGTTATGCGGTTGAAAGCAAGGAAGACGGAGCCAAGCGCACCAAGCTCGAAGTCGAAGCGCGCCGCGTCCAGATTCTTGAGAAAGCATCGTCGTCCGGCGTGACCGGCGGCGCGGAGCCGGACGTTTCCGCCGGCGCCGACATCGAGGAGGTTCCGTTCTAATGGCTGTCGATCAGAATGCCGCGTCATCCGCGGCCCCCGAGACCCCCGCGTCTCCCGCCGTCTCCGCTCCGTCGTCCTCGGCCTCCGCTCCTTCGGGGGTCGGCGCCCGCCGACCCGGCGGCCGCCGCCCTCCGTATCCGGTTCGTCGCAAGGTCTGCCGCTTCTGCGCCGAGAAGGTCCGCGACATCGATTACAAGCAGATACAAGTCCTGCGCACCTTCACGACCGACACCGGCAAGATTCTGTCGGCTCGCATCACCGGCAACTGCGCGTCGCATCAGCGCCAGTTGACGCGCGCCATCAAGCGCGCGCGCAACCTGGCCCTGTTGCCGTACGTAACGCGCTAAAACATTCGACATCCTGAAGTAGGAGTATCGTCATGAAAGTCATCCTCAAAAACACCGTCGATCATCTCGGCCGCGCCGGCGACGTGAAGGACGTCGCGGACGGTTATGCGCGCAACTATCTGCTGCCGCGCAAGCTCGCGCAGGCCGCCACGCCCTCGAATCTGAAGTACTGGGAGAAGGGCAAGGAAAAGCGCGCCTCCGTCGTCGCCGCCGAGGTCAAGGTCGCCAAGGAACTGGCCGAGAAATTGGCCGGCGTCAACCTGACGTTCTCGATGCCCGCCTCGGAAGAGGGCAAGCTGTTCGGCTCCGTCGGGAAGACCGACGTGCTCAAGAGCCTGAAGGCCGCCGGCTACGACGTGCCGAAGAACTCGGTGCGCCTTGAGAACGCGCTCAAGACCACCGGCGAGCACGAAGTGGAGTTGCGCCTGGCCCCCGAAGTCGCCGCGAAAGTCAAGGTCACCGTCTCCGCCCGCGAGTAAGGGTCCCGGGGTTATGGCCGCTCAGAACCCCGCCCTGCCGCCCCAGGCCCTCGAGGCCGAGATGGCGGTGCTCGGCTCGATGCTCATCGAGCGCGAGGCCGCCGAGAAGGCTCTCGACGTCCTTCACGAGAGCGACTTCTATCTTGACGCGCACAAGAAGGTATTCCGGGCCGTCTTCGGCCTGTTCAGCGGCGGCCAGGCCGTCGATTTGGTCACCGTCTCCGAGGAACTTCGCAAGAAGGGGAACTTGGACTTCGTCGGCGGCGGCGCCTTTCTGGCCGACCTGATCAACAAGGTCACCACGGCCGCCCATGTCGAGCACTACGCGCGCTTGGTCAAGGAGAAGGCCATCCTGCGCAATCTGATCAGCGCCGCCACCGGCGTGGTCACCGCCTGCTACTCCCAGGACAAGGACACGAAGGTCATCCTGGACGAGGCTCAGGGCGCCATCCTGAAGGTTTCCGAGACGCAGGCGATGCACGGCGTCATCCATGCCAAGGACATCGTTCACGAGGTCGTCGACCAGATCGAGAAGGCCGTTCACAGCAAGAACGACGTCACCGGCGTGCCGACGGGCTTGCGCGCGTTCGACCGCATGACGACCGGCTTCCAGAAGTCCGATCTTATCCTGATCGCCGCGCGCCCCTCGATGGGCAAGACGGCGTTCGCGCAGAATATCGTCGCGCACGTGGTCCTGGATAAAAACACGCCGGTGCTGTTTTTTTCCCTGGAGATGAACCGTCATGCGATCATGCAGCGTTTCATCGCCGCAGAGGCGAAGGTCAACCTCAAGGACATCCGCACCGGTTTCTTCCGCCGCGATCGCTGGCAGGATCTGACCAACGCCGCCGCGCGTTTCTCCGACGCGCCCCTCTACATCAACGACAATCCGGGCATGACCGTGTTCAGCGTGCGCACGATCGCCCGCCAGCTGATGAGCCGCCTCAAGCAGGAGAACAAGGCTCTGGGCATGGTCGTCATCGACTATCTGCAGTTGCTGCGCGGCGGCGCGGCGCGCCAGGAGAACCGCCAGCAGGAGGTCTCCGAGATCTCGCGCAGCCTCAAGCAGCTCGCGCGCGAGCTCAGCATCCCCGTGATCGCGCTGTCCCAGCTGTCGCGCGCGTCGGAAGACAAGACGCGCCTGGACAACAAGCCGAAGCTGTCCGACCTGCGCGAGTCCGGCTCCCTGGAGCAGGACGCCGACCTCGTCACCCTCATCCACCGCGAGGGCTATTACAAACCCAATGATCCCACGCTCGAGAACAAGGCCCAGCTGATCATCGCGAAGCAGCGCCAGGGCCCGACCGGGATCGTCGACGTTCTCTTCCTGCGCGACATCACCCGTTTCGTCGACGAGGCGGTGGGCGCGGACGAGCCCGCCGACATCCAGGAGAGTCAGACTCAGTTCTCGTGATGAGGGGGGTCTCCTTTCCGCGGCGCCGCTTCTTCCGGCCGACATGGGCCGAGGTGGATCTGGGCGCGATCAAGCGAAATCTGCGCGCCGTCCGCGACCGGATGCCCGCGGGCGCGAAGATCATGTTCGTCGTGAAGGCGAACGCCTACGGGCACGACGCCGCTCTCTGCGCGCGCGCCGCCGAGTCGGGCCGCGACGCCGACTGGTTCGGGGTTTCTTCCGTCGAGGAAGGCATGGCCCTGCGCGAGGCGGGCGCGCGCCTGCCCGTGCTGGTGCTGGGCTCGCTGTACCCGTTCGAGAGCGTGCTGGCCGCGGTCGCGCACGATCTGACGCCGGTCGTGGCCTCGCTGGAGTCCGCCAAGCGCTTGGCCGAGGTGGCGTTGAAGTTGAAGCGCCGCGTCGATTGCCACGTCAAGGTGGACACCGGGATGGGCCGCATCGGCGCCGGCCCGGAGGCGGCGCTGGGCGTGGTCCGCTATCTCGCCGCGCTCAAGGCGGTCCGCGTCCAGGGCCTCTACACTCATCTGGCTTCCGCCGAGGACGACGGCGCGCTCACCGCCGTCCAACTGCGCGTGTTCCGCCGCGTCGTCGCCGCGCTGTCGCGCGAGGGCCTGCGCCCGCCGTTGGTGCACGCGGCCAATTCCGCGGGGGCTTTGCGCCGTCCGGCGTCCCGCTTCGACCTGGTGCGGCCGGGCTTGGCGGCGTACGGTCTCTTCCCGGGCTTCGAACCGGCGCTGACGCTTAAGTCCAAGATCGTGTTCCTGAAGACGGTTCCGAAAGGAGCCACGGTCAGCTACGGCGCGACTTGGCGCGCCAAGCGCCCGACGCGCGTGGCGACCCTGCCTATCGGCTACGGCGACGGCTATCCCCGCGCGCTGTCGAACCGGGCGTCGGTCCTGGTCGGCGGCCGGCGCTGCCCCGTCATCGGGCGCGTGACGATGGACCAGACCATGGTCGACGTGAGCGAGGTTTCCGAAGCGCGCGTGGGCGCGGCCGCGGTCCTGCTCGGACGTCAGGGCGGCGCCGAAGTGCCGGCCGGCGAGTTGGCGGATCTGTGCGGGACCATCCCGTACGAGACGGTCACCGCGCTGTCCTCCCGGGTGCCGCGCGTGGGCGTGACGTCGTGAACGCGGTTCTTGAGGCGCTGTTCGGCGGCTTCGGCAAGGAGCTTCTGGAGGCGGCGGAGAGCATGGGACACTTCGTGTTCCTCGTGCGCTCGACCTTCCTCTGGATGTTCCGCGCGAAGATCGAATGGCGGCAGACCCTGATTCAGATGGCGCGCATCGGCGTGGACTCCCTGCCGGTCACCGCCATGACGATGTTTTTCACGGGGATGGTGCTGGCGCTCCAGTCCGGCGCGACCACGAAGCATTTCTTCAACGTGCCGCTGTTCATCGGCACGGTCGTCTCGTTCTCGATCGTGATGGAGCTGGGGCCGGTGCTGACCGCGATCGTCGTCTCGGGCCGGGCGGGCGCGGCCATCGCCGCCGAGTTGGGCACCATGAAGGTCACCGAGCAGATCGACGCGCTGTACACGCTGGGCACGGACCCGGTGCGTTATCTGGTCATTCCGCGCCTGCTGGCATTCCTGTCGGTCCTGCCCCTGCTGACGGTCGTCTCGGATTTCACGGGCATCGTCGGCGGGCTCTTCGTGGCGCGCGTGAAATACGACATTCCGACCGTCGTCTACTGGCACGACATCATCGACAACATGTCGGTCAAGCACTTCGTGCACGGCTTTCTGAAGACCTTCGTCTTCGCGTTCCTGGTTTCCATGACCTCGTGCTACAAGGGCGTGACCACTCGAGGCGGAGCCGAGGGCGTGGGCAAGGCCACCACGCAGGCGGTCGTCATCAGCATGACGCTGGTTCTGGTCATCGATTACTTCGCCACCGCGATGCTCAACGCGCTCGGGATCACCTGATGATCGAGGCCAAGGGAGTCGTGAAGAGCTTCGGCCGGCGCGCCGTCCTGCGCGGCATCGACCTGAAAGTCGAGAGCGGCGAGACGATGGTCATCATCGGCGGCTCCGGCTGCGGCAAGTCCACTTTTCTGAAGTGCGTCATCGGCCTGCATGCGCCGGACTCCGGCGAGATCGTCGTGGACGGCTTGGACATCACGAAGCTCAAGACCGAGCGCGAGATATCCGACTATCGCCGCCGCTTCGGCTACCTGTTCCAGGAAGGCGCGCTGTTCGACTCCATGACGGTCGCCGACAACATCTGCTTCGGGCTCAAGTATCTGACGGACGTCCCGCTCTCGAAGTATCGCCGGATCGCGTCGGACTCCCTGGCGCTGGTCGGGCTGAAGGACGTGGAGGACTTCAAGCCGGCGGAATTGTCGGGCGGCATGAAGAAGCGCGTGGCGTTGGCCCGGGCCATCGCCGCGCAGCCGCAATACATTTTGTATGATGAGCCCACCACGGGTCTCGATCCGATCATGTCCGACGTCATCAACGACCTGATCCTCGATCTCCAGAAGCAGTTGAAAGTCACGGCGATCGTGGTGACGCACGACATGAAGTCCGCCTATAAAGTGGGGAGCCGCATCGCGATGTTCCTTGAGGGCCGGATCCTGCAGGTCGGGACGCCGGAACAGATCAAGAATACCTCCGATCCCGCCGTGAGGCAGTTCGTCGAAGGTCTCAGCCAGGGGCCGATCAAGATGAAGCTTAAGGAGTTCGAGGCGGACGAGGCCCGCGACGGCGCCCGCCGGGGGAAAGACTAGTGCTTTCGCTCGAAGCGAAGGTCGGCGCTTTCGTCTTGACCGGCTTGGTCTGCATCGCCACCGCCATTTTCCTCCTGGGCGACTATACCTTCGAGCGCCGCTACACCGAGTACGCGACCTTCACCGACGTCGCCAACCTCTCCAAGGACGCCCCGGTCAAGCTGGCCGGCGTCGAAGTCGGCAAGGTCAAGGGCCTGATCTTGGAGGACCACCACGCGAAGGTGGTCATGGCCATCCGCTCCGGCGTCGACATCTACAACGACTCCGAGTTCGAGATCGGCTCCACCGGCATCATCGGTTCCAAGTACCTGGCGATCAACCAGGGCCACGCCTCGTCCGGCGTCCTGCCCGCGGGTTCCGTCGTGCGCGGCATCGATCCCGTCTCCATCGAGAAGTCGCTGAACGCGGCCCTGGGCAAGCTCGATAAGATGCTCTCCAGCCTGACCGAGGAGGGGCCGCGCGGCAACCTCACCGACAACCTGCGCGAGACCGTCGCCAACGTCCGCGACATGACCGCCAATCTCAACGACCTCATCGAGACCACGAAGCCGAAGCTCGAGAAGTCGCTCGAGCGCACCGACGACATCACCAGGAAGCTCGACGAATTGCTCGGCAAGTCGAACCAAATGATGGCGGGCTTGGCGACCGACAAGGGCGCGGTGGGCGCGCTCCTCCACGACCAGAAGGTCCGGGAGGACGTCAAGCAGACCATCGCCGACGTCAAGGAAGCCGCCGGCACCGCCAAAGACGTGTTCGGCCGCATCACCCAGTTCCGCGTTTACTGGAACTACGACTGGCGCTACGACTCCCTGGCGCGCACCTCGCACTCCGACCTAGGTTTGAAGATCTCCCCGCGCGAGGGCCGCTACTACTACGTCGGCGCCGCGAACATCGCCAACCTCAACGACGCGCCGAGGGGCCGTCACCCCGACTACGTCCAGCCCAACCGCGTCGACGCTCTGCTCGGCTGGGAGATGGGCCCCCTCGACGTGGCCGTCGGCGCCATCCGCTCGGCGGGCGGCGGCCGCGTGACCTACACTCCGTTCTATAAGAACCCGTTTTGGGGCCGCTTCGCCGTCACCGCGCAGGCCTACGACATGAGCCGCAACCGCACCGTCAACGCGAAGGTCTTCGACAAAGGCATCTACGACGCCGGCCTGCTGGCGAGAATCAGCAAATACGTCGGTTTGGGCGCGCGCGTCGAGGACATCGCCACCGTCAAGCGCGTGATGGCCTGGGCCAACGTCCACTTCGAAGACAAGGACATCGCCTACATGTTCGGCATGGCCACCTTCGGCGCGGCCGGCACGAAGGGTCGCTCCAAGAAATGAGGCGGGCGCGGAGCACTATGCGCTTCAATAACCCGCCATGAAAAGATACTCCTGGGCGTTTGCCGGGTTGTTGGCCTTCGTCGCGGCCTCGTCGCGGGGGCGCGCGGACGCGGTCGTTCTCTCCGGACTCGACGTCCTCGGGGCCAAAAAATACTCTCTTCTGAAAGGCAAGACCGTCGGGGTCATCACCAATCAAACCGGCCGGGACCGCGACGGCGTGTCGATGGTCGAACTTTTGGGTAAAGCACCGGGCGTGACGTTGTCGGCTATTTTTTCCCCAGAGCACGGGTTCACGGGCTCGATTGAAGCGGGCGACGCGGCCGCGTCCTCCGTGTACAAGCTCGGCGACGGCCGGAGCGTACCGATCTACAGCCTCTATAAAGGCGGGCTGGCTGGCATGCGGCCCAAAGAAGAAGAACTCAAAGGCCTCGACGCCCTCGTTTTCGACATCCAGGACGCCGGCGCGAGATTCTACACCTATCCGGCGACGATGGCCATGGCCATGGAGGAAGCGCAGAAGCACAAGCTGGAGTTTTTCGTGCTGGACCGCCCGAATCCCGTCAACGGCGTCACCATCGAAGGTCCCGTCGCGGAGGATATGCTGCGCGGCGTCACGTCGGTGACTTACTTCAAGGAACCCGTGCGCCACGGGCTGACGGTGGGCGAGATCGCCACGATGTACGCGAAGGAGATCGGATACGCGAAGCTCACGGTCGTGAAGATGCGGGGATGGCGGCGCGAGATGTGGTACGACCAGACCGGACTGCCCTGGATAGCGCCCTCGCCGAACCTTCCCGATTTGGACAGCGCCGCGCTGTATCCGGGCGTCGCCGTTTTCGAGGCCAGCAATCTGTCGGTCGGACGCGGGACGCCGTCGCCGTTCCGCTGGGTCGGCGCGCCGTGGCTCGACGCCGCGGCGGTGGTCGAGGAACTGAAACGGGCCGGGCTGGAGGGCGTCGACTTTTCCGTCGCGGACTACACGCCGACCAAGGATCCCTTCACGGGAACGCCTTGCCGTGGCGTGCTCGTCAGAGTCGCCGATCGGGAACGCGCCCGGCCGCTCGCGGTTTTCGCCAAGCTTTACCGCGCGGTGCGCCGCGCCAATCCCGGCGAGGTGAAGTGGGACGCGACCGCCCTTCAGCGCATGATCGGCACGTCGAAATTCCAGCCGCTGGCCGACGCCGACGATTCTTCCGCCGAGGCGATCCAGGGGCTCCTGGACCAGGGGCCGAAGGATTTCGCAGCGGCTCGTAAGCCTTGCTTACTTTACTGAATGACCGCGGCTACCCTATGAAAATCGTCGCCTTGCTGCTGCTGATCGCCGTCGTCGCCCCCGCGGGAGCCGCGGTTCCCGACGTCCGCGCCCTGTCCGTGGAAGAGCTCGCCGGACAAGTGTTCATGATCGCCATCGACACCGACATCGCCAACGCGCGTCGGGATGACATCCAGGCCGGACGCTTGGGAGGGGCCCTCTTGCGCTGGGACCGTTTCAGCGCGGAGGAAGCCCGCGAGTTCTCCAAGAAAATGCACGCCTGGTCCAGGCGGTCTCCTCACAAAATTCCCTTTTGGCTATCGGCGGACCACGAGGGCGGGGCGACGTTCACCCAGAGGCGGCTTGGGGTCGCGCCCTTTCCCGGGAATATGGCCTTCGGGGCCGCGGATTCGGCTGCGTTCGCCCACGACGCGGCGAAATCCGCCGCGCGGGCGTTGCGATCCGCGGGCGTCCAGATCGACTTTGCTCCCGCGCTGGACGTCAACAGCAATCCCTTGAACCCGATCATCGGCGTGCGCTCCTTCGGCGAGGATCCGGCGCGGGTCGCCCGGCTGGGGCGCGCCGCGGTGCTCGGGTATCGGGAAGGCGGCGTGATCGCGACGATCAAGCATTTCCCCGGCCACGGCGACACCTCGGACGACTCCCATCTCGGCCTGCCCGTCAGCACCAAGACGCTGGAGGAGCTGGAAGCGACCGAACTCGTCCCCTTCCGCGCGGCCATCGCGGCCGGAAGCGACGCGGTGATGCCCGCGCACATGGTTTTCCCCGCGCTCGGGGCGCAGGCGGATCAGCCCGTCACCCTATCCAGCGCCGTCATCGATGGCTTCCTCAGAGGCCGCCTGGGCTTCAAAGGCCTGGTGTTCTCCGACAGCCTCGACATGGGCGCGATCGTGAAAGTCTACAGTTCGTCGCAGGCGGCCGTCTCGGCGCTTCTCGCGGGCAACGACGTGCTGCTCCTCGGCAAGGGGGACTATCCCTCGTCGTACGCCGCCGTGGTCGAGGCCGTCAACGGCGGGAGACTGCCGCGCGCGCGCCTGGAAGCGGCCGTGACGCGCATACTGCGCGCCAAAAAGAAACTCGGACTCTTCGGCGGGGCCTGGCTGCCGCCGACCCTTTCCAAGAAGGAGGCGCGCGCCGCCCTGTCGCTGGCGAAGCGTTCCGCGCAGGCGGCGGTGACGGTGGCGCGCAACGACGGGACGATCCCGCTGAAGCTGCTCCCCGAGCGGACGCTGGGCCTGGCGATTTTCCGCTCCGCGCGCTTCAACGATGAAACCCAGCGCTTTGCCGCCGAGATCGTCAAGCGCCATCCGCGCACCGACGTCGTCGATTTCGCCTCGGTCGCGCCCAGCACCGCGGCCGTCGACGCGGCCGTCGCGCGCTTGAGCTCGGCGTCGGTTGTGATCGTGGGCACCTATCAATTCGGCCCGTCGCCGCTCGACGCCCAGGCGCGGATGCTCTCCGCGCTGACGGCCGGCGGCGTCCCCGTCGTCGCGCTCAGCCTTATGAACCCCTACGACCTGGCGATCTCCACCGGAGCGCGCGCCAATATTTGCGCCTACGGGATGACCGATTCGTCCTTGGCCGCCGCCGTCCGCATTCTCTTCGGCGAGATACGGCCCAGCGGACGTCTTCCGGTCAGCGTCCCGGGCGGCGCCTCCCGCGGCGCCGGCGTGACTCAGTCCCGCTGAACGGGCGGCGCCTTGCGCCGAGGTATCCGGGATTCCCTTTTGGGGAACTTTCACGGCTCCTTCGCGTATGCATGAGCGGGATCTCGAGTCCTGCCTAGTCGAACACCCGTCCGATATGACAGAATATACTCCATGGCGAGGCTGAAGACGGTCTACCGCTGTCAGCAGTGCGGGCATTCCGCGTCGAAGCCGATGGGGCAGTGTCCCGGCTGCTCGGAGTGGAACTCGATGGTCGAGGAAGTCGTCGAGACGCGGCCCGAGGGGCTGGTCGAGGCGGTGGCGACGTCGGCGGGGCGGGGTTCGCTGACGGGCTTCTCGTCGCCGGTGGTCGCGCTCAAGGACGTGCGCGACGACGCGCAGGCGCGCTCGGCGGTCGGCATCGGCGAACTCGACCGCCTGTTGGGCGGGGGGCTGGTGGCGGGGCAGGTGGTCCTGCTCGCGGGGCCTCCGGGCATCGGCAAATCGACGCTCATGCTTCAGGCGGCGGCGAAGTTGGCGTCTCACGGGCCCGTGCTCTACGCCAGCGGCGAGGAATCCCTGCGGCAGGTGTCCGGGCGCGCGAAGCGGCTCGGCCTGGCGCCCGAGCGACTTTTTCTCGTCTCGGAGACCAACCTCGCGAAGATCCTCGCGACGATGGAGTCGGTGAAGCCGTGGGCGGTCGTGCTCGATTCGGTGCAGACCGTCTTTCATCCTCAGCTGGCGTCCAGTCCGGGTTCGGTGGGCCAGGTGCGCGAGTGCGCGGCGGAGTTGGTGCGCGCGGCGAAGGCGCGCGACACGGTGGTGTTCCTGCTGGGCCACGTCACCAAGGACGGCTCGCTGGCGGGCCCGAAGGTGCTCGAGCACATCGTGGATACGGTCCTTTATTTCGACACGGAGCGTCACGACCTCCTGCGCGTCCTGCGAGCGCATAAGAACCGCTTCGGTCCCACCGACGAGTTGGGCCTGTTCGAGATGGGCGAGAAAGGCCTGCGCGAGGTGACCGACGCGTCGTCTTTCTTCCTAGAAGATTTGGGCCGCGGCGCGGCGCCCGGGCGCGCGGTGTCGGTGGCGCTGGAAGGCTCGAGGCCTCTGCTGGTCGAAACTCAGGCGCTGGTGGTCCCGACCAAGTACCCCCTGCCGCGGCGCATGGCGACGGGCCTGGACCTCAACCGCGTGCTGGTTTTGCTGGCGTCCATGGAGCGCCACGTCGGTTTGCGCCTGGAGGATCGCGATGCGTTCGTAAGCCTGGCCGGAGGCCTGAGGCTCAAGGACCCGGCGCTCGATTTGGCGGCGTGCCTGGCGGTGTTCGGCTCGGCGCGCGATCGGGCGGTGCCGTCGGACATGGTCCTGCTGGGCGAGGTCGGACTGTTGGGCGAGGTCGGGCGCGTGCCCCAGTTGGAGTCGCGCCTTAAGGAAGCGGCGAAGGCCGGCTTCAAGCGCGCCTTGGTGCCGTCCCGCGCGGCCAAGGACCTGCCGAAGATTCCGGGCCTCGCGGCCGTCGGCGTCGCGGACCTGCGCGCCGCGGTCGCGGCCGCCCTCGGCGGCGATGAGGACGGCGGGCGCTGACGGCGCCCGGCCGGATTTCGTAGAATACCGCATCATAGGGTCTTAGCCGTTCCTTACATACCTCACCATACCTTACCTGCGCACGGGAGTCTTCCATGTATACCTGGCTGTTCCGTTTCGGCGTTCTTGTCGCTTGTCCCGCCATCGTCTACTTCGCCAAGATCGCTCCGAACCTGATCGGCGTTCTCATAGGACTGGGCGTCGGCCTGCTGATGATTGGCATCGAGTACGTCGTCGCCGAGGTCAACCTTCTGGCCATGATGGGCGGCGCGCTCGGCGCCACCGCCGGCGTCATCTTCGCGCGGGCGGTCGACTATGCCGTGTTCCAGATCGGCAACGACGCCCTCAACCATGTCTGGGACCGGTATTCGGCCCTGCGCTTCTTCGTGTTCGGCGTGCTGGGCCTGGTCATCGCCGTGCGCAAGTTCCCGGAGTTGGACGACTTGGACAAGGATCTGCTCAAGATGAGCAAGAAGCGCGGCGCGCGGATCAAGATCCTGGACACCGGGGTCATCATCGACGGCCGCGTCGCCGACGTCGTGGAGGCTCATTTCCTCTCCGGCACCATCGTGGTGCCTCGCTTCGTGCTGACCGAACTCCACCGCCTGGCCGACTCCGAGGATCCGCTGCGCCGCGCCCGGGGCCGCCGCGGCCTGGATATGCTGGCGCGCCTGCAGGAGAACGTGGCGGCGCCCGTGAAAATACTCGACAAGGACGTTCCCGACGTGCGCGAGACCGAAGGCAAGGTCGTGAAGCTGGCTCGCGAGATGGGCGCCAAGATCGTCACCACCGACTTCAACGTCAACAAAGTCGCCGGGCTGGAAGGCGTCGTCTGCCTTAATATCAACGATCTGGCCACCGCGCTGAAGACGGTCGTGCTTCCCGGCGAGGGGATGTCCGTCTTCATCATGAAGGAAGGCAAGGAACGCGAGCAGGGCGTCGGTTATCTGGACGACGGCGCGATGGTCGTCGTCGACGACGGCCGCCGTTCGATCGGCAAGCGCATCGAGGCGACGGTGACCTCGATCCACCAGACCTCGAACGGCCGCATGATCTTCGCCAAGGCGCGCCCGGACAAGGCCCCCGCCGCCTGATGCGCGCGGCGGCCATCGTCGTCTCGGGAGGCCTGGGTTCCCGGATGGGCAAGCCGAAACAGTTCCTGCCGCTGGCGGGCGCGACCGTGGTCGAGTGGTCGCTCAAGTGCTTCGCGGACATGCCCGAGGTCGAAGCCGTCGTTCTCGTCCTGAGCGAGGACGCGATGAAGGAGCACGGCGCGCGCCTGGCGTCGGGCAAGGTCAGGGTCGTGCCCGCGGGCTCCACGCGCATGGGCTCGGTGCGCAACGGCTTCGCGGCCGTGCCCCCCGACGTCGAGGTGGTCGCCGTCCACGACGGCGCGCGCTCGATGGTCACCGCGGAGATCGTCCGCGCCGCCGTGGCCGAGGCGGCGAAATCCGGCGCGGCCGTCGCCGCGGTGCCCGTCAAGGACACCTTGAAGCGCGTTCCCAAGGGCGGCGTCGCGGTCGTCGAGACCCCGGATCGAGCCCAGTTCTGGGCCGCGCAGACGCCGCAGGCTTACCGCTATGCCGTTCTGAAGGAAGCGCTGGAGCGCTTTCGGGACGACGCCGACGCCACCGACGAGAGCCAGTTGGTCGAACGCTGCGGCCGTCCGGTTTCGGTCGTGCCGTCCAGCTACGAGAACTTCAAGATCACCACGCCGGAGGACATGACCATGGCCGAGGCCATTCTCGACGCGAGGGCGGGCGCGAGCCGCTTGACCAAGGCGGGTTTCGGCTTCGACATCCACCGTCTCGTGGCCGGCCGCGAACTATGGCTGGCGGGCGTGAAGCTTCCGCACGACAAGGGCCTGCTCGGCCATTCCGACGGCGACGCCGTTCTCCACGCCGCTTGCGACGCGGTGCTGGGCGCGCTGGGTCTGGGCGAGATCGGCATCGCGTTTCCGCCGTCGGATCCGAGGTTCAAGGGCCTGGCCAGCCGCGAGATCGTCGCCCACACCCTGGGCAAGGTCGCCGGCGCGGGCGCGGAGATCGTCCACCTCGACTGCACCCTCGTCGCCGAGGAGCCGAAGCTCAAGCCGCATTACGAGTCCATGAAGGCCTCGCTGGCCGGCGTGTTCGGCCTGCCGTCGGCGCGCGTGAGCCTCAAGGCCAAGAGCCACGAGGGCCTCGACTCGATCGGCCGCGGCGAGGCCATCTCCTGCCACGCCGTCGCCACCGTCCTCGCTCCGGTCTCGCCCCGGGCCTGACGGCTTCGGGGGCGCCGGATTTCCTACAATAGCGACGATGTCCTTGCGCCTGTTCAACAGCCTCTCGCGATCCAAGGAGGCCTTCGCGCCCTGCGCGCCGCCGAAGGTCGGACTGTACACCTGCGGCCCGACGGTGTACAACTATCAGCACGTCGGCAACTACCGCACCTACGTCTTCGAGGACACCTTGGTGCGCGCGCTGAAGCTCCTCGGGTTCTCGCCGTACCGCGTGCTCAACATCACCGACGTGGGCCATCTCACCAGCCAGGGCGACGAGGGCGAGGACAAGATGGAGGTCGGCGCCGCGCGCGAGGGCAAGACCGCGTGGGAGATCGCGAAGTTTTACACCGACGCGTTCCTCGCCGACTGGAAGTCCCTGGGCCTGACCGACCCCGACGTCCTCTGCCGCGCCACCGACCACATCCCCGAGCAGATCGCGCTCGTCGAGAGGCTGGAGAGGAACGGGCTGGTCTACAAGACGACGGACGGGCTCTATTTCGACACCGCCAAGCTCCCCGACTACGGCAAGCTGATGTCGAAAGAGCATCTTGAGGGGCTCAGGAGCGGCGCGCGCATCGAGGAAAACCCCGAGAAGCGCCGTCCCGCCGATTTCGCCTTGTGGAAGTTTTCACCGAGGGGTTCCCGGCGGCAGATGGAGTGGGATTCCCCGTGGGGCAAAGGCTTTCCCGGATGGCACATCGAGTGCTCGGCGATGGCGATGAAGTACCTGGGCGAGACGTTCGACATCCACTGCGGCGGCGTCGACCACATCCCGATCCACCATACCAACGAGATCGCCCAGGCCGAGGGCGCCACCGGCAGCCCGTTCGTGAAGGTCTGGATGCACGCCGAGTTCCTGCTGATGAACAACGCGAAGATGGCCAAATCGTCCGGCGGTTTCGTGACGCTTTCCGATCTCGTCGAAAAGGGTTTCTCTCCGCTCGACTACAAGTACCATTGCTTCACCGCGCACTATCGCAAGCAGCTCGATTTCACATGGGAGTCCTTGGAGTCCTCCAGGACCGCGCGCCGCCGTCTCGCCGAGTCCGCGCGCTCTCTCGCGGCCGTCCCCGCGCGGGCCGGGAGCGGCGAGTATTCGGCGCGCTTGCGCGACGCGTTGTCCGACGACCTCAACGCTCCCGCGGCGCTGTCCGTGGTCTGGGACGCGCTCCGGTCCGAGCTGCCCGACGGCGCCAAACGCTCGTTTCTGGAGGAAGCCGAGCGCGTGTTCGCGCTGGGCCTGTTGTCCGCCGAGGACGTCGCGGGGCCGCCCGCGGCCGTCGCCGCTTTGGCGGCCGCGCGCGCGAAGGCGCGCGCGGCGAAGGACTTCGCCGAGTCGGACCGTCTGCGCAAAGAGATCGAAGCGCTCGGCTGGCTGGTCAAGGACGGAAAGGACGGAGCCAAGGTGGTCAAACGATGAGCCGCGATTTCAAGAAGCGCCACGCCGGGCCGCGTAAGCAAAGAGATCGCGGCGGTCCCAATCGCCACGACCGCTCCCGTCATCGCCCGCGCCAGGCCTGCGAGCCCGCCCGCCCCGTCAACGCGGAGACGCGTTGGGTCGGCGGCATCGAGGCCGTCGCGAACGCGCTGACGGCCGCGCCGTACGACTGCCGGAACCTGTGGGTGGAGCATGAACTCCAGCACCCGGAACTCGGCGACCTGGTTCGTCGCGCGAAAGACCTCGGCGTCGAAGTCCAGTTCATGGCGCGGCCCGAGCTGGACCGCGCGGTGAAGGGCGGCAAGCACGACGGCATCGCCTTGCGCGTGGTGTTCGACCCGATGGAGACCTTCGCGGAGTGGGTCCGGTCGCTCGACGAGGACCGCAAGAAGGGGCTGGTCATCGTCGCGCTGGACCAGATTCAAGACCCGCACAACTTGGGCGCGATCGCGCGCTCGGCGCTCCAGTTGGGGGCGCGTTGCCTGGTCGCGCCGGAGCGGCGTTCGTCGCCGGTGACGACCGCGGCCATCCAATCCTCGGCCGGCGCCGTGCTGAAGATTCCGGTCCACCGCGTCGTGAACCTGGCGCAGACGCTGGCGCTGTGCAAGGAAAACGGTTTTTGGGTGTACGGCGCGGACGCGGCGGGCAAGGACGTATGGGACGCCACGCTCAACACGCCGTGCGTGCTGGTCATCGGCTCCGAGGGCTACGGCCTGCGACCGCTGGTGCGCGCGTCGTGCGAGGAACTGTTGCGCATTCCCCAGGTCGCTCACGGCGTCGGTTCGCTGAACGCGTCCTGCGCCGCGACGGCCCTGCTCTATGAGATCGCCCGGCAGAAAGCCAAACCGGCCGCCTGAGATGCGCGCCGACCACGACCACGCCCGCGCGCTCGACGATCGGGGGATGCGTCCTCTGGCGGGGGCCGTCGCGCTGACCGGGATCATTTTCTTCGCGGAGTTGGCCGGCGGGTGGTGGACCGGCAGCTTGGCCTTGATCGCCGACGCGACGCATATGGCCGTCGATCTTCTCGGGTTGGGCCTGAGCCTGTTCGCGGCGGTGGTCTCGACGTTGCCCGCCGATCCCAAGCGCACTTACGGCTACCGGCGCGTCGAGGTCCTGGCCGCCCTGGGCAACGCGATCGCGCTGATGGTGGCCACCGGCTTCATCCTGCGCGAGGCGTGGGCGCGTTGGGCGTTCCCGACGCCGATCGCCGCCGCGCCCATGCTGGGCGTCGCGGCGCTCGGCTTGCTGGCCAATCTGGCTTCGGCGGCGATCCTTTGGAGCAAGAGTCGCGGCAACATCAACCTACGCGGCGCGCTGCTCCACGTTCTCTCCGACGCGGCCGGCTCCGTCGGCGCGATCCTGGCGGCGGTCGTCATTTTATGCACGCGCTGGTACGAGGCGGACGCGCTGGCCAGCGCGGTCATCTGCGTCGGCATCGTCGCCACCGCCGGCTGGCTCCTGCGAGACTCCGTTCATATTCTGCTGGAGGGGGCGCCGCCGCACCTCGACCTGGAGGAGGTCCGTTCCGCGCTGGCCGCGCTCGACGGGGTTAAGGAAGTGCATGACCTCCATCTGTGGTCGGTCACGCAGGGACAGGAGGCGATGAGCGCGCATCTCGTCGTTTCCGACGGGCGCGAGGCGGCCTCGGTTCTGAAGGCCGGCCGCGAGCTGCTGGCCTCGCGTTTCGCGCTGACGCACGTGACTCTACAGGTCGAGCCCGAGGACCGCTAAGGATGCGGCTCGGAGGCTCGGTGCTGGTGCTCCTCAACGGCGAATTGAGGGAGCCCCGGTTGGTCAAGGCGCTTGCGCGCCGCGCCGACGCGCTGGTCTGCGCCGACGGCGGCGCGCGGCACGCGAAGACCTTGGGCCTGGTTCCCGACGTCGTGGTCGGGGACATGGATTCTTTGCCGCGGCCGTCGCCGCGCTCCTGGGGCCGCACCGCGTATCTATGTGATTTCGGCGTGGACCGCTCCGACCTTGATAAGACGCTCGATTTCGTGACGGCGGCGGGAGCCGGCAAGGCGTGGATCGCGGGCGCGCTGGGCGGCGGGCTGGACCACGAACTGGTCAATCTGGCCGCGCTCGAGTCGCGCGGGCCCGGGCCGGAACTGGTCGTGGTCGGAGGCGGCGCCGCCAGCCTCCTCGGTCCGGGACGTTATCCGCTCGGTCTTCGCCGGGGGGCGCGTTTCTCTTTGCTCGCCGCGCCGCGCGCGTCGGCCACGCTGACGGGCGCGCGCTACGGCCTGCGCCGCAGGACTCTGACGCGCGGCAGCCGGGGCCTGGGCAATCGGGCCGACGGCCGCGTCGTGCTGACCGTCCACCGCGGCCGCGTATGGCTGGCCGTTGACACCCGTTCTTTCCGGGGCTAAACTCGGTCGTCATGCGCCGCCTTCCCGCCGCTTTGCTCCTGGCGTTTTTGTCCGCCGCGGACGCGTTCGCGCGCGCGGGCGGAGGCGGCGGCTACCACGGCGGTCACCACGGCGGAGGTTCGTTCGGCGGGGGAGGTTTTCATTCCTCCGGCGGCCACTTTTCTTCTTCCGGCGGCGGCGACCTGTCCGGGTTGCTCGTTTGGTTCGCGGTCCGCCACCCCTTCATCGCTTTCGCCTGGATAGCCGCTATCGGCTTTTACCTGTATTTTCAGAGCGGCGCGGCGTCGCTGCCTATCGATCTGCCTCCTCCCGGAGAGCAGCCGCGACTCGATTCGGAACTCCAGTCCGAACGCCGCGCGGCTATCGAGAATATCCGCGCCGCGGACCCGGGGTTCGACGAGGACTGCTTCCTGAAGCGCGCGGCGGGCGCGTTCCTCGTCATCCAAGACGCCTGGAGCCGCCAGGACATGGCGCGCGCGCGCGCGTTCATTTCCGACGGCGTCTTCGAGCGTTTCAGCCGTCAGATCGCGGAATATAAGGAACGCGGCGTGCGCAACCGCATGAGCGGAGTCGAGGTTCGCGAGGCGAGCGCCCTGGGCTACCGCAGCGGACGGCACTACGACGCGGTCTACGTCGCCTTCGCGGCGTCGGCCGTCGACGAACTCGTCAAGTTGGGCAGCGATGAAATCGTTTCCGGCGGGCCCGATTCGTTCACCGAGGTGTGGACCTTCCTGCGCCGGCCCGGGACGAAGACGCTTCAGGGGCCCGGGCTGATGGAAGGGCACTGCCCCAGCTGCGGCGCTCCTCTGCCCATCGTCGATTCCGCGCAGTGCGAGACGTGCAAAGCCTGGGTCAATTCGGGGGAGCACGACTGGGTGCTGGTCTCGATCACTCAGTCCGGCGAGTGGGCGCTCCCCCAGCCGGATCGCACGGCCGACGGGTGGGCGGAGTTGTCGGCGTCCGACCCGGGGCTCAGCCTCGAAGCGTTGGAGGACCGCGCCGCGGTCGCGTTCTGGCGCTGGCTGGACGCGCGCCGCCGCGCCGACTCCGCGCCCTTGCGCGGCGTCGCCTCGACGGAGTTCTTTCGGACGTTATCGTTCGAAGCCTCCTTCGAGCGAGAGGCCGCGGTAGGCGCGGTGCTGACCGTCTGTTGCCAAAAGGGCGCGGACTTCGACCGCGTTCATGTCCAAGTCCGCTGGGAGGCGGACAAGTACGAGCGCCGTGAGGGCGCGGAACCGGTCTTCGTGGACCGAGACAAGCGAGTCCATTTTTTCGTGTTTCGACGTCGTGCCGGCGCCGTCAGCGACCCGAAGAAGGGCCTGCGCGCCGCCCGTTGCCCTTCTTGCGGCGCCCCGTCCGACCAGGCCGACTCCGCCGCGTGCGCCTACTGCGGTCGCGCCTTCAACGACGGCTCCGTCGCTTGGGTGCTTGACGATATCGTGCCGTTCGGACTCTGGCGCCGTCCGGGCGGATGACCTACAATGGGTCGGTTGGGGGGAATTATGGATAAGGTCCTGTGGCAGGCGATGTTCCTGGCGCTGGCGGCGGCTTCCGCGGCGGAAGAATCCTCGATCTCCCAGACTC
The DNA here is from genome assembly GCA_903874575.1 of uncultured Elusimicrobia bacterium. Classification (GTDB taxonomy): domain Bacteria; phylum Elusimicrobiota; class Elusimicrobia; order UBA1565; family UBA9628; genus GWA2-66-18. The sequence goes on along the minus strand of CAIQSZ010000147.1, from coordinate 9,010 downwards.
GTCGAGCCGCGGTGCGCCGAACGGTCTCGGTGCATCAAGCGGCGAAGCGTTCGGCGGGAGCGTACGTCGTTCCCCGCGCCGGCGCAGGCTCCGCAGACGCCGTCCCCGCGGCGACGCGCGCCGCCTCATCGGCGGGCGGAGCTTCTCCCGCGTCGGCGCCCGGCGCGATGGTGTTTTCCAACGGGCGCCTGATGTCCGTTCCGGGAAAGAAGGGCATAGGCACGACGCCGAAGATTTTGCGCGCGGCGTCCGGGGCCGGAAGCCAAAACTCGGGAGCGGTCGGACCGGCCTCGGCGCCGCGGGGCTACTCAGCCACGGCCGCCGGTACTTTTTCGGCCCCGGTCTCGGCTTCCGGTAGGATTCAGGTCGACGCCGGGAAAAGCCGCGCGACGGCAGGCCAGGGCATCCATCAGGGAGAGCCGGACTCCGCGCCGAGCTCAGGCTCGTCGGCTTCTTCGAAAGATCCCCTTTCGAGCATCCTGTCGGGGCTTGCGGGCTTGTTCAAGGATATGGCGAACATGTTCGGCGGCGGCTCCGGCGGCAATAATAACGGCGGTTGACAAGACCCGTGCCGGGGGCTATATTAGGCGCTGGAGGAACACGCATGGCCATCATCGATCGCGTTAAGTACGACGGGCCCGCCAACGTCCTGGTCTGGCGCTATCCGCCGGACGATCTCAGCTGGGGCACGCAGGTCGTCGTCAACCAGTCCCAGGAGGCGGTTTTCTTTTCGGGCGGCCGGGCTTTGGACGTGCTGGGACCTGGAACTCACACCCTGCGCACGGCCAACCTCCCTCTTCTGCGAAGCTTCATCAAAGCTCCGTTCGGCGGCGAGACGCCGTTCGCGGCCGAGATATACTACGTCAACAAGGCCGTGAACCTCGACGTGAAGTGGGGCACCAATAGCCCCATTCCGGTCCTCGATCCGAAGTTCAACGTATTCCTGCCGGTCCGCGCCTTCGGCCAGTTCGGAATCCAGATTGCGGACGCGCGTTCCTTCATCGTCCAGCTTTCGGCGACGAACCCACAGTTCACCTCCGAGCAACTCGCGAACTACTTCCGCGGCGTCCTGCTGACCAAGGCGAAGGACTACATCGCGGAGACGATCTTGAAGCAGAGGATCAACCTGCTTGAGGTCACCGCCCATCTTGAGGACATGTCGTCCGGCATTCAGACCAAGCTGGAAGGAGAGTTCGCGAAGTACGGCGTGAAGCTGGTGAACTTCTACTTGAATTCGGTGGACGTCCCCGAGGACGACGACACCGTCGTGCGCCTGAAGAAGATTCTGGCCGACCGGGCCGAGTTGGACATCCTGGGCGATAAGTACCAGCAGAAACGGACTTTCGACGTCATGGAGAAGGCCGCCGGCAACGAGGGCGGCGGCGCAGGCGCGGGCTTGGGCGCGGGGATGGGCCTGGGCGCGGGCTTGGGCATGGGCCAGATGATGGCCGGCGCCATGGGCCAGATGAACCAGGGCGGCCCGGCGGCGGCGGGGGCGGGGGCGAAGTTTTGCGTCCAATGCGGCAAATCCTTGGTTTCGGGCGCGAAGTTCTGCGCGGAGTGCGGCGCGAAGCTGGGCTGACCGTCGCCCAGCGCTTTATTTAAATAAACCGTTCAAATTCAGGGCGCCGCCCAGCGACTTCTTGAGCGTATCCTGGAGCTGTTTATCCAAGACGGATTTTTGCAGGTCGAGCGGCCCCAGAATCTTGGACGATAGGCCGTCGGTCGCGCCTCGCGCGTCCTTCAGTTTTTGTTCGTACAACCCGGAGATTTGAGTCTCGACGGCTTTGCGCCGGGCCGCGAACTGTCCCGCGAACGCCTTCTTCATCGCCTCCGCCAGAACCCCTCCTAGATTCGACGAGAATGAGAGCTTGAGGTCGCTCTCCTTGCCGGAGATGCCGATGCGCACCGATAGTTTGTCGATGGACTTGAGCGCTTCGCGGACGGCCTCTCCCGCGATGCCGCTCATTTTAACTTTCGGCTCCAGCGTCACTCCCGAGGCTTCCACGCTGACGTCGCCCCGCCACTCGTCTCCGTCGGACCGCAGTTCGCCGGCGGCCTTGGCCTGACCGCCCGAGAGCGTGCCTCCGATTTCGTCGTCTCCGACGGAGGCGCCGGCCAGCGAGAAGCCGGCTCCCTCGAACTTCACGTCGATGCCGACGGGGTCGTTCTGCTGGTCGAGTTCGCCGGTCAACGTCGCCGATTCGCCGCTCGATGACGCGCCGGACAGCGCCAGGGTCGCCGGCTTGCCGTAAAGACTTGGGTTCGAGGTCACGCCGCTGAGCACGCCGGAGACCGCCAGGTCGCGGCCCATGAGAGCTTGGTCGAGCGAGCCGGCGAGCTTGGCGTTCTCAAGCAGAAACCGAGGATAGGCATGCGCGCGAGGGAACTCGATATCGAGGCCTTTGCGTCGCGCGGGCCGGGCCGGGAATGAGGAGGCGGCGGACTTCCTGCGCGCGGCGGCCTTTTCGCGGGCCCAACGCATCCAATGGAGCGCCGTGGACAGGCGCGCGGCGGCCGGGGCTCCGAGCAGCCGGCGCGACAGATCTTGGGAGTCGAGCGTGGGCATGCCGGCGGCGGACAGAAGACCGTTCACGTCCTTGGAGCGCAGTTCGTCGGCTTGCTTGTAGAGGTCCTGGATTTCGGCGAGGTCCTTCTTGGCCTGCGCGCGCTGAGCGTCGACGCGCGCGACGAGGTCCTTGAGTTTTTTGCGCGTTTCCTCCGCCTTTTGCGCTTTCGTCAGAAGGTTGCCGCCTCCTCCGAGGGATTTGAGGTCATCGGCCGCTTGCCGGGCCTGCTTGGCGATGTCTTGGGCTTCGGCTTGTTTCCCTTTCCAGCGATCCTCGATTTCTTTGGCCTTGGCTTTCACCTCGTCCAATTTCTTGAGTCCCGCGAGCTTGGCCGCGTCGATGGTCGCGGCGGCGTTGGCTCGGACGTCGGGCGCGCCGCCGAGAGCGGCGGCGGCCGAAGAGGCCAGCTGCTCCTCCAAGGCGCGCTCTAATTTCGACGGGGGCGGCGGGTGCGGGAGCGCGCCGCTGACGGCTCGGGCGGTGCCGAAGCGCAGACCTTCGACGGCCGCCTCGCGCACGACGGCTTTGCCGCGCAGGGCGGCGCCGACGTCGAGAGCGAAGCCGAGCCGCGCGGCCTCGACGACGTTCTTCATGGGGGAATTCTTGTCGGCGACGGCGAGGCCCTTGACTTCGAGCGTGCCGCGCAGCCATTTCGACTTCACCGACGTTATGTCCACCTTCGCGCCGGCCGCGGCACGGCCGGCCCTCTTAAGACTCCACTTGAGCGCGGGGTCGAACGCGAGGAAGGTCGCCGACCACAGCACGGCGAAGCCGCCGGCCAGGCGGACGAGCGCGCCTTTCTTGAGCCAGATCATGCGAGCCACCTTTTGTAGTTCTCGAAGAGATCGAAGCCTTTCAACGCCTTGATGAGCGGCATGGCCTCGACGCGCGCTCGCACGCGCGCGTCGTAGTACGAGAGCGCCTTCAAGAAGCCGAAGTATAGAGGCGCATACAGGAGCAGGCCGAGGATCAGGTTGCCCAGCACGACGGTGTTGTTGAAGCGGGTGAGCGGGATGATGGGCAGGTCGTACAGCGCGGTCCACAGCCCGCGCAACGCTTCCGCCCGCAACAAGGTCAGCCCGAGTTTGTGCGCGACGGAGTCGAACGCGTAACCAAGGCCGGTGAACACGCCGGCGGACAGAAAAGCCATGCCCTTATCCACGTTGAGCAGAAAGAAAAGCAGGAAGAACGCGGCGGCGCACAGGTTGCCCTTTGGAACCAGCCCCAGCGCGGCGCCCAGGGCGAACCCGGCGGCGAGGTGGCGAGGTTCGCCGCCGCCATGAAGCGCGAGCAGGACGTCTTTGAAGAGTCGGAGCGGGCTCATATAAGCTTATGGTAGGAAATATGCCGGTTCCCCACAAAGTTCGGTTTCCCGCGTCGAACTTGACATCGAACGTAAGTTCGATTATGCTCTCCTTCTGGCCGAGCCGAGCGGCTGACGCGAGGAGAAAGAGCATGGGTAAAGATGGATTGACTCCGAGACAGCAACAGATACTGGACCTGGTGAGGAACTTCGCCGCCGATCATGGCTACCCGCCGACCGTGCGCGAACTGTGCGCGCTGGCCGGGGTGAGTTCGCCCGACACCGTCCAGTACCATCTCGACAACTTGCGCGAGAAGGGTTTGCTTGAAGAAGCCAAGGGGCGCTCGCGCGCCGCGCACATCGCCGCCGACGAGCGGATCGCGCTGATTCCGGTCCTCGGCAAAGTCCCGGCCGGCCCCTCATCCGGGGCCTACGCCGAGCCCATGGGGCATGTCCCCGCCGTCATCGAGCGCGGCGACGCCGCCGGCCTATTCGCGCTGAAGGTCAAGGGCGATTCCATGGAGTCCACCCTATGGGACGGCGACACCGTGGTCGTGCGCTGGCAGGAGACCGCCTCATCCAACGACGTCGTGGTCGTGCGCTACGACGACGGCGAGGCGACGGTCAAGCGGCTGAAAGTCAAGCCGTCGGGCCTTCTTCTGATTCCCGACAATACTCGCTACGAGCCTTTCGATATCGGCGAAGGCCGTATCGCCGGCAAGGTCATTTCGCTTATCCGCAAGCTCTGACCTTGCAGGCTATCATTGGCCGAGACGGGGCCAGCGCCCGAGCACGGCGGCGGCCGTAGCCTCCACGTCGAGTTTCGCCAGGCACTCGCGCGCGCCGCAGTTCGAGTAGTTGTAGGGGCGCGAGGACATCCCCATCCACGAGCACGGGCTGCAGCGGACTCCCGTCCGGACGTCCAGATGGCGTTCCGGGTCCCACGGCGAGCGGAACTCTTCCGGCGAGGACGGACCCCACAGCGTCGCCGTCGGCACGCCGAGAGCCGCGGCGGCCTTCGCCGGACCGGTATCGTTGGAGATAAGGAGGGCGCATCGCTCCAGAACCGCGAAGGTTTCGAGCAGACCCGTCGCGCCGACCATAGATCGCGCGGCGCGGCCTCCGGCCGCGCGGAAAAGAGACTCGGCTTCCTTTTCCTCGGCGGAACCGATGAGAAGGAAGGACCCGCCCCACGCCGTCGCCAATCGTCCCGACAGGCTCGCGAAGCGATCCGGCGCCCACATCTTGCCGTACTGGTTGTCCTTCGGCCCGAGGTGAAGCGCGACGAGGGGCGCGGGCAGGTTCGCGAGCATATCCGCGGCGCGCGCGCGCGCCGCGGAGGGGATCGGCAACGCGGGGCGCGGAGCGTCGGCCGGCACGGCGACTTCGAGAGCGCGAAGCAGGCGCAGGTTCCGCGCCAGCGAGTGCTCTCCGAGGACGACCGGGGCGGGCCGATTGATCGCCGCCGCGCGCGCATAGTCGCCTAGGGCGACGAAGCCCTTCGCTCCGCGCCACGGGCGCAAGTGGCCCGCGACGATGGGGACGTCGGCGAGCACGGCCAGGAATTCGTGCGCGGGCGCGCCCAAGGTCAACACGGCGAGGTCGAAGTCCGCCTCGGCGATGCGGCGACGGACCGCCGCGCGGCCTTCCGGGTCTTTCCCGCGCGCTTCCCAGCGCCATACCTCGTCGACGAGCTTCGTCGCCGGGATCAACTCGTCGGCGACCGGTGCGGGATTGGAGAGCCAGACGATTCGGGCGGCCGGGTACCCCTTCCTCAAGGCCTCCAGGACCGGGAGGAAGAAGATCGTGTCGCCCACCGCGCCGTAGCCCACGACGAGGACGCGTCGGACCGGCCGCGGCGACGGGCGCGCGGCAAGCGCGGCGCGCGCGGCGGCGAAGAGGTTGATCGCGTGTTCGGCCGGCGTCACGGCCCTATCGTATCAAAGCGGCGGTCCGCGAAGGCCGCGCGATCGCCCGAATCCGGCCGGGCCGTCACTCCTTCGCCCGGAAACTCTGCACCAGGGCGTCGAAGACCGGAAGCGTCGTCCGGTAGACGTCGGCCGGAGCGGAGTGCGAGAGCGCGAAGAATCCCTTTGTCGCCGGGATGAGCACGATATCCTCGCGGTCCATGGCCAGGACTTTCCACCCGTGAGGCGGGTACCGGGGCGTCAAAAGGTGCGTCGCATAGACGATGCGGCCTCCGGCGGTTCGAGTCTCCAGCGGGCTGGGTTCCCTCCCGCTTGCGTTCATCGCTTCCCAATAGTCCTGAGGCGTCTTCACGCGGTCCAAATTAGAGCCGTATCTGGTGACGGCGATGTCGACCTTGCCGCGCAGGGATCCCGACGCCGTCCCATAGATCATCAAGAGCGGGCCGCCGGTTCCATGTTCCTCGAGGGCCTTCCACTCCGCGGGGACCCGGCAGCGGAATTCCCCGTGCCGTTCGTCGAAGTCGACGAGTTTCTCGCCGGTGACGACGGCGACGGCGGGAGCCGGATCTTTTCCCGGAACCGGGGACTTGCGACAGCCGGGCGCGCAGGCGACGGCAAGGGCGGCGAGCAGTAGGCGTTTCATCGCGGGCATCCTTTGTGCGACCGGACTTTTCCGAGCAGTTCCGCGTCGCCGGAACGTCCGGCGTAACGCTCGGCCGTCTCAATAAGAGCGGAACAGTCGACCCGCCTCGGCGCGTCGAGCGCCAACGCCAGGTAATGCTCGGCGAGAGGCCCCTCGGCGGACTTTGCCGCGCGGCCCGCCTCGGCGGCCAGCGCGGCCAGACGCGTCGAGATCGCCGCGGCCGACGCCTCAAGCGTGCGCCGGGCGCGGGTCATGGCCCTCACGTTCGCAGCCCTCGCCGTCCGCTCGCGGATGAACGCGATGCGGCGGCGTTGCATCTCTTGGAGGTCGTCAAGGTCCATCGCGTTGGGCGCAGCCGCGGCGTAGCGTCTTCTCAACTCGACGGCCCAGCGGGCCGGATCTTCGAGCATTCTGCGATAGTCCCGAAGCTCGTTGATGTCGACCGGGACCCCCGGCGAATTCTTGAGACGCGAGGCGATGTAGAGGTTCTTCGTCGTCCAGGCCTCGACCTCATAGTCGACGATCAGCGCCAGGGGCAGCCCGCCGCGCGCCATCTCCCTCATCACGGGGTCGCGGCGGTCCTGCCAGGCGTGCATGAGCTCATGGACGAGCAGGGCGTCGTTGCTTGCGATCAGCGAGGCGACGGCTTCCGGGTGGACGTTCAGGTATGCGGTGAGCGCCGGGGGCGCGGAGATCATCGTCGCGAGCGCCGCGCGATCCTTGGGGGGAACTCCCGAGGTCACCGAGGCGAGAGCGGCGGCGCCGTCGACGATGAGCACGCGGCGGCGGTAGTCGTACTGCGCGGGATCGGACGCGTCTTCCACCACGATGGGCGGGAGGGCGGGCTTGCCGTCGGCGCCGGCCAGCCGGGCGAGTACCCGGCGTCCGACGGGGTCCGCGGCGAGGCGCTTGACGACGGCGCCGCGCAATCTTCGGCCGAGGGCGCTTCCGGATTCGTCGGAGTACGACCGAGGCGCGTTCGCCCAGGACGGACGCACGCGCCCGGGAAACGAGCGGGCACCGTCGAAATAGTCGGCAATCCGGGACATCCCGGCGGCGGTTGTCCTCCTCAGTTTCCCCAGGGATGCGTACTCATCCAGAGATCTCGCCACGTCTTCTGGAAGATTCGGCTTGAGGGCCTCGGCCGCGGCGCGGCCAGCGGGGCCTAGGGAGCCTCGGGAGAGGATCAGGTCCAGTCGTTCCAGCGCGAGACGCTGGGTTCCGAACTTGATGCGCGAGATCATCTCGAAAAGCTGGTCCCGCGTGAGCGCCAAATTCGTTCCTGCGTCCCGCACGCGTCCGTCGTCTTCCAGCCGCAGGCGCTCGCCGCGCAGGGCTTCCTTCATGGCGTCGGAGAGCCCGGCCCGGCGCCAATCCGCGGCGCGGGCGTCGGCCGCCCGCGCGGGAGCGGCGGCCAACAGCGAGGCGGCGAGGAGGAGGGGGCTCATCGGGGCTCGGCAAGAGAGTAAAGGGAACCGGACGTTGCGTCAAGGGCCGGAGGGCCGTTTTTTCGACGAGTCTTCCGACCATGAAACTTGATTTTCACGACGGAGAAATGCTAAACTATCCACCACGATAACGCCAGAATCCGTTAAAAGATGATAATAGATGGACGACCCTTGGCCGTCTGAGAGGTTCCATGTATCTGAAATCGATCGACATTTGCGGTTACAAGTCCTTTGCGGCGAAGACCCATGTCGATTTGGAGCCCGGCATCACGGGGGTCATCGGCCCCAACGGCTGCGGGAAGTCGAACGTCATGGAATCCGTCCGCTGGTGCTTGGGCGAAATGTCGTGGAAGTCCCTGCGCGCCGACTCGATGACCGACGTCATCTTCGCGGGGACCACGAAGCGCGCGCCGCTTTCCATGGCCGAAGTGACGCTCACCTTCGATAACGCGACCTCTCTCCTGCCGGTCGACTACTCCGAGGTCACCATCACGCGCCGCCTGTTCCGCTCCGGAGAGTCCCAGTACTTCCTTAACAAGACCCAGTGCCGACTGCGCGATATCCGCGAAATGTTCTTGGACACCGGCTTGGGGGGCGACGGTTACGCCATCATCGACCAGGGCGGCGTCGACTCCATGATCCGGTCCAAACCCGAAGAGCGGCGCGCGTTTTTCGACGAGGCCGCGGGGGTCGCGAAGTACAACGCCAAGCGCGAGGAGGCTCTGCGCAAGCTGGACCGCGTGGACGCCGACCTCGGCCGCCTGCAGGACTCGGTCGTGCTCATTGAAGAGCAGGTCAAGAAGCTGGACAGCGACGCCCGCAAGGCGAAGCTTTACGCGAAGTACAGGGAAGAGCTGGCCGCCATGGAGGGCGCCCACATTTTGGAGCAGGCCGCGTCCATCGAGACCGAGCTCTCATCCATGCAGGAGCGAATTGGTCCCGTCGAAGAGATGCTGGGCGAGCGGCGCTCGCAGATCGCCGCCGAGGGCGCCAACATCTCCGCGTTGAGCCTGGAAAAGACCGGCGAGCAGAACCGTCTCATCGAGGCCAACCAGAAGGTCGCCGAGACCAAGACCTCGATCGGGCGCTTGGAGGAACGATTGCAGAGCGCTTCCTCC
>CAIQSZ010000146.1 GCA_903874575.1 uncultured Elusimicrobia bacterium | reverse complement strand
CCACGTCTCCACGGCAAGGCGCCTGCGTTATTGGACGTTCAGCTGGCTTCTCCGTGGCTGAGCCTCCAGCCGGCTCCCTCGGCCGTCTCAGCGCTCGCCCGATGGTTCTCGCGAAGCTTCTATTTGGATGTCGGCCATCGCTGCAATCAAAGCTGTCGTTATTGCTTCCAGGACAAGGTCGGCGCGCGTTTTCTTCCGTTCAAGGAATTGGCGGGCCCCATTGCCGTCGCCGGCATCCTGGGATTCGACACCTCCATCCTCATCGGGGGCGAGCCGCTCCTTCATCCCCAATTGGAGAAAGTCGTCGCGCGCCTGCGCGAGGCGGATGTGCGGAAATGGGGCGTGATGACCAATGGAATCGAACTGGCGAAACCTGGAGCGCTGGACCGGTTGGTCGAGAAGGGGCTGGGCTTCTGCCAAATGTCCTTCGACAGTCCCGATGCCTCCACGCAGAACGGGCTGGCGCGCAATGTTCGCTTGTTCGATAAAATCCAGGAGGCGTTGACTCATTTCAGCCGCCATCCGGGCGTCCTGCTCGTTCTCAACGCCGTGGTCGTCCGGCCGAACGTCGGACAATTAACCGACTTAGTGCGCCATGTGGCTGCGCTCAAGAGCAGGCTGGGTATACGCCCCTTCGTGACTTTGACTCACGCGAAGATTCACGAAGCGATGGCGCCGGAATTTATCGTCGGCGCCGGAGACGCGGCCGCCGCCATCACGGACGCCGTGCGCGAGGGACGTCGATTAGCCCTGCCGGTCCTGTTCCGGAACGTCCCCTTTTGCCTCATGAACGGATTGGAGCGCTGGTCGACCGACTGGTTCACGCGCTTGCGCGGGATGGATTCGGAGGGAAGGGTAGGCGACGCTCCCGGATCGGAAACCCTCAAAAAAGGGCGTTGCCGGCTCTGCGTCCAGGCCGAAACATGCCCCGGATTTTCCGCGCCCTACGTCGAGCGTTTTGGAGACGAAGAGTTCCAGCCGATTCAGCATTCGCGCCGGGGCCCGGGCGAAGAGGACGCGCCCGTCGGCGATATGCGCTTTCCGATCGGCGAGACGCGCGAGGGCGTTCCCGTCTATTTTCCCGCGCGCGCCTTGCGCGATCGCCTGCCAGCGCTCATATCCGGGAGACGGCTGGTTCTGATCGGGCCGGAACCGACGCTCCATCCCGAACTGCCCGGCTTGATTCGGGATTATTCCTCGAGGGGTTTCACCGTTTATCTTGAAACGACGGCTTTGGCGCTGGCGAAGCCTCAGCGCGCGGAGTTTCTTCGTGGTCTGGGGCTTGCCGGAATCGTCTGGCTGCATCCTTCGCCGGAGTCCCTCTCCCGGGATCGCGCCCCCGCGCGCGCTCTCCCGGGGAATTTCCGCCGCCGAATCGAGGCTTCGTTGCGCGCCGCCCGTCTCGAAGTGGATCACGCCTTTCCGGACGACGGAGCTCCGGCCGGCTTTCCGGCGGGCGAAGTCGCGAACTCCGGGGGCGGCCGGGAAGGCTTGGGCGAGGGCCTCACGATATCCCTCCTTCTGGGAACCGCCTGCAATTTTCGTTGCGAGTTCTGCTATCTCGAGAACCACCAATGGACCATTTCCGCCGAGAAGGCGTTCGCCGTCGTCGACAGGTTGCTGGCGACCGGCTGCCGGCGTTTTCTGTTGGCCGGCGGGGAGCCGACTATTTTCCCGCGCTTGGCGGACGTCGTGGAACGGATTTCCTCCGCCGGCGCCGAGACGATTCTCGTTTCCAACGGCCTGAAACTCGCGGAACGAACGTTCGTTCGGACGCTGAGGGACGCGGGCCTCTCCCGGGTTCTTCTCTCGATGCACTCCCATAAGCCGGAGAATTTCGCCCGGCTCGTGCATGTCCCGGCCTCGCTGCCCGTCGTGCTCGACGGTTTCCACAATCTTCTTTCGGAAGGTTTTCGCGTCGGCGTCCACCATGTGTTCTATTCGGGCAATCACGCGGATTTCGCGGATTTCGTGCGCTTTTACGGCGCCCGTCTGCGACGTCCCGGCTTGACCGAATTGAGCGTGTCCAACATCATCATGATGCACCCGGAATTGAAGGGCCGGTCGGACTTCGTGCCCCGGTTGAGCGATGTTCGCCCTCATCTGGAGGAGGGGACTCGTCTGGCGCGCGAAATGGGTTTCGAGATTGGCCGGGGCGCGAGCGAGGACGCTTTCCCGGAATGCGTCTTCGGCTCCGGCGGCGGACCGCTTGAGCGCCTTCCCCAGGAACGGATGATCGTGCCGCCGGCTTCCGGAGAGCCGGGCATTATTTTCGCCGGCGCGATAGAGGAATTGCCCGATGTCCGGGCTTTCGGCGCCAAGGATTACAACGGACTCTTCGTTCACCCGCCCGCTTGCCGTTTCTGCCGGCGCCTGCCGTTTTGCCGGGGCGTCCAATCCGACTATCTGGCGCTTCATGGGGACGGCGAGATCGTCCCTATCAGGACATGACGTCCAAGGGCTCGTCCCGCGAGATATCGGCCGAGATTCACCGCACGCACGGTTTGCGCGGCGGCAGCGACGGTCTCGAGCGCATTCTCCGGATCACATCCGCGTGCAATCAGCGATGCCCATTTTGCTTCGTCCTTGCGACGGGGAAGGCCGTGGATACGGCGGATATCGAGCGGGCTTTGGACGCGCTCGTCGAATCGGGCGCCCGGAGTCAGGAAATCACGATTTCCGGCGGCGAGCCGACGGCGGATCCCAGGCTGCCGCGGATTATCGAACTCGCGCGCCAAAAAGGCTTCCGCCGGTTCGCGCTTCAGACAAACGGCGTGTTTTTGGCTCGTCCGGGGCTGATGGAGGCTCTTGTCAAACTGGGCGTGCGGACTTACATGGTGTCTTTCCACTCCCACAAGCCTGGATTTTACGACCGGATCACCGGCAGCCGTAGACAGTATCGATTGGCCGTGGCCGGCCTTTCAAGGCTCATCCATTCCGGGCGTTGCCGCGTCTGCGTCAATATCGTGGTCAATGAATGGAATTACCGGGACTTGCCGGGTTTGGCCGGATTCATCGGAGGATTGAGCGCGGATATCCCGAGGCGCCGCAGGCCGAGCGTCTTCTTTTCCATGATCAACGACTCGGGCCACGACAAGGCCCCTTCCTGGGCGGTCGATTTATCGCGGGTCGCGCCGTTTCTTCGGCGGGCCGTGGAGCGTTGTCGCCGCGAGTCCATCCGCGTGCATCGGTTCATGGGAGAAAGCTCGTTCCCGGTCTGTCTCTTGAGCCGCCCCGCCCGCTACGCCCCTCTCGGGAGTTTTCCCCAGGAGCGTATTCGCTATTTCGAAGGCATTCGCCCCGATCCCGGGGCGGTCGGGCGAGTCAAGCGCTCGTCCTGCCGACGATGCCCTTACGACTCGCGTTGCCCGGGGGTTTCGGCTCGGTACGCCGATCTTTTCGGCTTGGGCGCGTTGAGTCCGGAGCGCGGGAGCCTGCCGCATATTTGTACAATGAGGGACGAGGTCGACCCGTAGATTTTAGCGCCCGCGCTCAAATGTCCCGAGATAAAGCCCCGCGACCAGATCGCTCCCCGCAGAATCGAGACGCAGCGTCCCGGCCCAGGCGCCGCCGGGGCCGGGACGGCTCGGCTCATTTTAAGGAAATTCTCGGACCGATGTTCCCGGATTGGGAGTTGGAGGCCGCGGCGCTCAACGGTCTTTCCTTGGAGTTCTCCCTGGTCAAGGGCCCCCGGCGCTTGGAACTGGATATCTCTCGAGGCCGCGCGGACCGCATCAAACTCTCGATGCGAGGCCCATCCGGAGAACTGTCCGAGGGCGAGGCCGCGCTGATAGAGGCGGCCGACGCGGCGGTCTCCGCCGCGAGTTTTACGGGGCTT
>CAIQSZ010000145.1 GCA_903874575.1 uncultured Elusimicrobia bacterium | reverse complement strand
GCCTGGAGGTCAGTTTCTGGCGGCCCTTCAAGGCGCCTTACTGGATCATCGATCTCGATCCCGAGTATCGCTGGGCGGCCGTCGGCCACCCCGAGCACAGGTACCTGTGGATACTCTCGCGCGAGAAGACCTTGCCGGCGGGCGTGGAAGAAGGCTTGCTCGCCCGGCTCAGGGCGCTCGGCTACGACATCGCGAATCTCGAGCGGCCGCGTCAGTAGCGCCTCGCGTCCGGTCCTTGACCGCTGTCGGCCGGCCGCGCTACACTTCGGGACCGATGGCCACCGGCGGCTTCTTCGCCTTGCTCGACGACCTCGCCAGCATCATGGACGATCTGGCCCTCATGTCCAAGACCGCGGTCAAGAACGCGGCGGGCGTGGCCGGGGACGACCTGGCGGTCGGCGCGCAGCAGGTCGCGGGGGTCGAGCCGAGCCGCGAACTGCCCATAGTGTGGGCGGTCGCGAAAGGCTCGTTGATCAACAAGGCCGTGCTCGTGCCGGCCGTGCTGGCGCTGGGGGCCGTTTTCCCCGGGGCCATCATGCCCCTGATGATGGCCGGGGGGCTGTACCTCTGCTATGAAGGCGTCGAGAAGGTCCTTGAGCGGCTGCACCGCGTCGCGCCGAAGGAACGCCGCGCGCGCCTTCCCGCGGCGATCCGACGCGCTCCCGCGGGCCCGCGGGAGATCGAGGAGCGCAATATCTCCGAGGCGATCAAGACCGACACGGTCCTGTCCGCCGAGATCGTGGTGATCGCCCACGCCGCGCTGTCGAAGGCGCCGTTCGCGACGAAAGCGGCCGCGCTTGTCCTGGTCGCGCTCGTCATGACGGCCGGGATCTACGGCCTCATCGGCCTGATCGTCAAGGCCGACGACATCGGCCTGCACCTCTCCCGCAAGCGCGGGCGGGGCGCGGCCGGGGACGCGCAGCGCGCCTTGGGGCGCGCGCTGCTCGACGCGATGCCTCATTTCATGAAGGGCCTCTCCGCGGTCGGGACCGCCGCGATGTTCACCGTCGGGGGAGGCATCCTCGTGCACGGGATCCCGGGCGCCGCGGAGGAGGTCCGGAGGCTTTCGGCGGCCGCGCCTTCCGCTTTCCTGCGGCGCGCGGTCTCGGTCGGGCTGACGGCCCTCGCGGGGGGCGCGGCGGGGCTGCTCGCGCTCGGCGTCGCCGAGGTCGTGAAACGGGCGGCGGCCGCGGCCGGGACGGATGAAGGCGCCGCATCGGAGTGAGCGACATGGACAAGAAGATCGAATGGCGCGAGCATCTTGCGGGGGAGGCCGAGGCGATCTCCCGGACCGCGGCGGAGCTCGGGATGCATCCGCTCGCCGTGGAGGACTGCCTCAGGCGCAACCAGCGCGCCAAGTTCGACGACTACGAGACGCACCAGCTGCTCGTCTGGTTCGTCTGCCTGCCGTCCCAGGTCGTGGAGCTCGAGTTCGTGGTCTTCCCGGGAACTTTGGTCCTCGTCGCCAGCGCCCCCGCGCCCCGCGGCGGGAGCTGGCGGGAGTTCCTGGGGATCTCCGGCGAGGCTTCCGACGTCCATCATCTCCTCTATCAGGCGCTGGACTTCGCCCTCGACATGACGGAGGCCCGAGCCAAATCGCTGTTCTCGGACATCACGAAATTCGAGGACGCCCTGTTCAAGGACAAGGCCGAGCCTCTCCGGCTCATCGGACTGAAGCGCGCGCTGGCGGGCATGGGGTTTGCGACCGCCTCGCTCGGTTCCGTCGTCAGCCAGTGGCAGCGCTTCCTGAATCCGAAGGACGACCTGCGCTGGCGCATGCGCGACCTTTTCGACCACTGCGAGCGCATCCAGCAGGCCCTCGTCTTCCACCAAACCCAGGTCGCGGCCACCATGGACATGTACTGGGGGCTGACCTCCAAGCGTACCAACGATCAGATCAAGAAGCTGACGATGGTGGCCAGCGTGTCGGTGCCGCTGACGGTGTGGGCCTCGTTCTGGGGCATGAACTTCCAATCCATTCCCTTCGACAAGACCTGGCTCCTGTTCGCCGCGCTGGCCCTGATGGCGCTCTCCGTCGCGGCCGTGGCGTGGTACCTCAAGGCCAGAGGCTATCTCGACGAGTGACCGTCCGCGGCGCCTTCGGAAACTCGCATGCATATTGTTGCTAAAATTCCGGCGATGACTTTAAGCTATTGGGATTGGGGCGTCATCGGCGGCTATTTCGCCGTCAACCTGCTGGTCGGCCTGTATTATCGCCGGCGCGCGACCCAATCCATGGATGAGTTTTTCGTCGGGGGACGCAACGTCTCCTGGTGGCTGGCGGGCACCAGCATGGTGGCGACCACTTTCGCCGCCGACACTCCGCTGGCCGTGACGGGGCTCGTCGCCCGCTACGGCATCGCCGGCAACTGGCTGTGGTGGAACATGCTTCTGAGCAGCATGTTCACCGTATTCTTCTTCGCCCGCCTGTGGAAGCGCTCCGGAGTCCTGACGGACGTCGAGTTCGCGGAAATCCGCTACGGCGGCCGGCCCGCGGCCTTCCTGCGCGGCTTCCGCGCGCTGTATCTCGGCCTGCCGATCAACTGCATCATCCTGGGCTGGGTCAACCTGGCGATGGTGAAGATCCTCATGACGATTTTCCCTTTTGCGGATATGCCGCTGCTTGGCGTCGTGCTCGGCGCCAAAATGCAGGCGTTGATGCTCGTATTCGGCCTCATGCTGATCACGGCCGGTATTTCCACCCTGTCGGGCTTATGGGGAGTGCTGGTGACGGACCTTTTCCAGTTCGTGTTGAAGATGGGGATGGTCACGCTCCTGGCTTACTACGCGGTCAAAGCCGTCGGCGGCATGGACCAGCTGATGAGCAAGCTCGCCGCGATGAACGCGGCCAAGGGCGGCGGCTCCATCTTGTCCTTCGTCCCGGATATCGGCTCCGCTTGGATGCCGATGATCACGTTCTTCGTCTATATCGCCGTCAATTGGTGGGCGACCTGGTATCCCGGAGCCGAGCCGGGCGGCGGCGGCTATATCGCCCAGCGCATCTTCTCCGCCAAGGATGAAAAAAATTCCCTGCTCGCGACCCTTTGGTTCAGCGTCGCGCATTACGCGATTCGTCCCTGGCCGTGGATATTGACCGCGCTGGCCTCCTTGGTGCTCTATCCCACCTTGGTCGACAAGGAATCCGGATTCATCAAGACGATCGTCGACCCCGCCCTGTTTCCCGTCCGCCTGCGGGGGCTGATGATCGCCGCCTTGGCGGCGGCCTACATGTCGACCATCGCCACCCAGCTGAACTGGGGCGCCTCGTATCTGGTCAACGATTTCTACCGGAGATTCATCGCCGCGGACCGCGACGAGCCGCACTACGTGAAGGCGTCGCAAATCGCCACGGCGGGCTTGATGATCGTCTCGTGCGTCGTGACGTACTATCAGACCTCGATCGCCGGAGCTTGGAAATTCCTGATGGCCATCAGCGCCGGCACGGGCAGCGTGTTCATCCTGCGATGGTTTTGGTGGCGCATCAACGCCTGGAGCGAAGTGGCCGCCATGGCGGCGTCTTTCGCGGTGTCGATGATCTTGATGTACGGCTTTCGGCTCGACGCCGACGAGCCGCGGCAGTTCGCCTGGTCCGTGCTGATCACGGTCGCCGCGTCCACCGCGGCCTGGCTGGCCGCGACCTTCCTCACCGCTCCGGAGGACAAGGAAAAGCTGCTCGCCTTCTATCGCAAAGTGCGCCCGAACGCGATGTTCTGGGGGCCCATCGCCGAAGAGGCGGCGGACGTCCGTCCTCCGCGCGACGGGATGAACAATCTCCTGGATTTCGTCGCCGGCTGCGTCATGATCTACATGAGCCTCTTCGGCGTGGGCAAGATCATCTTCGGCGAGGTTCGTCTGGGCGTCTCGCTGCTGGCGGCGGCGCTGGTCGCCGCCGCGGTGGTCTATTGGGACTTGAACCGGCGCGGCTGGAAGATCAGCGACGACGTCCAGGCCCGGACCGAAACGACATAGGCCTAAGACCCGGGATGTCTATTCCGGCAGGCGCGTCAGCTGCGAATTCGTTTGAGCGCGGGTCTCCTAGAATTTCACGCCCGCAAAAAGACCGAGAGACGTCCATTCGACCTTCGCGTTGGTTGAGTTCCCGGAGAATTTCGGGAACCCGGCATAGCGCGCGCCGAAGATCGCGTTGCTCCACGATACGTAGGGAGATATCTCCCAGGTGAACCCGGTCCAGGTAGTCGAATTGTTGGCGATAGTGCCGTTGACGACGCAGGCGCTTCCGGCGCAAGCGATGGTTTCCTCGGTCCTGCCTTGGGCGAATCCGAGCCCCGCGCCTAAATGAAGCGCGGAACGCTCGCCCAACTTGAAATTAACGGCGGGTTCGACGAGGAAGCGAAGGTATGAAAGATCCCGTTTGTCCGACAGCGTTCCGTCATTGCCTCCGCCCGCGACGGAGACGGATACGTCCGAATTAGGTCCGGAGATATAACCGGCGCTCAAGCCGATGTCGAATGCTTCCGTCACTTGAGCCGATACGCCGACTCGTCCTCCGATCGCGGCCTTCGTCTTGATGTTGCCGGTCACCGCGTAGCCGCTACCGCTCAACTGCCGCATTCCCGTTTGAGCCTCCCCCCAAATGCCGTCGCCGGCGTCGGC